>NZ_CEWDFQ010000323.1:0-3536 GCF_982438285.1 Acetatifactor sp.
GATAAGGAGTATTTTGACGTCAGGGTCATTCTTCCCAAATATACCTGTATGAAACAGGAAATGAAGGATAAACTGAGGTACGTCACAAATTTTTATCTGGATTTCAACTGGAAAAGCGTGTATGTAGGAATTTTTGAGGCCCAAGAGGAAGGCGTACACTATTACTTTATTGATAATGAAGGCTATTTCGGCGGATTCAAGCCTTATTGTGATGACGCCCGCTTTGAGATCGAAAAATTTGCCTTCTTCTCAAAGGCAGTGCTTTCCGTGCTTCCGGTTATCGGTTTCCAGCCTGATTTAATCCACTGCCACGACTGGCAGACAGGACTGATTCCCGTCTATCTGAAGGAACGCTTTCATGACGGCGACTTTTTCCGCAATATCAAATCTGTGATTACCATACACAATCTGAAATTCCAGGGAAAATGGGATGTAAAGACAGTGCAGAGCATCACGGGACTGCCTCCTTACTATTTCACCCCTGATAAGCTGGAGGCATACAAGGATGCAAACCTGTTAAAGGGAGGCATTGTTTTTGCGGATGCGGTGACCACTGTGAGCAACACCTATGCGGAGGAGATCAAGACACCTTTCTATGGAGAGGGGCTGGACGGTCTTCTGCGTGCCAGAAGCAATTCTCTGAGGGGAATTGTGAACGGCATAGATTATAACACTTTCAACCCGGAAACAGATCCTTATATTACAAGACAGTACAATGCTGTGAATTTTCGAAAGGAAAAGATAAAGAACAAGAGAGCCCTTCAGGAGGAGCTTGGCTTAAAGCAGGACGACAAAAAGATGATGATCGGCCTGGTTTCCCGGCTTACGGATCAGAAGGGGCTTGATTTGATTGCTTATGTGATGGATGAGCTGTGTCAGGACGATATTCAGTTTGTGGTTTTGGGAACGGGTGAGGAGCGCTATGAAAATATGTTCCGTCACTTTGACTGGAAGTACGGAGACAAGGTATCTGCCAATATTTATTATTCTGATCCATTGTCTCATAAGATTTATGCCTCCTGTGACGCCTTCCTGATGCCCTCCTTGTTTGAGCCCTGCGGCTTGAGCCAGCTGATGGCCCTTCGGTATGGCACAATTCCCATTGTGAGAGAAACAGGTGGGCTAAAAGATACGGTGGAGCCGTATAATGAATATGAGAATACGGGAACGGGCTTCAGCTTTGTCAACTACAATGCCCATGAGATGCTGAACACCATACGCTATGCGGAACGCATTTATTATGACAGAAAGCGCGAATGGAATAAAATTGTGGACCGCGCAATGGCGGTAGATTTTTCCTGGACGGTGTCTGCGCGTAAGTATCAGGAAATGTACGACTGGCTGATAGGATAAAAGTGAGAAGTGTGAACTATGAGTGACAACGGCGGCAGAAAAAATAACTTTGTAATGCAGGCGGGAATTCTGGCCGCTGCAGGAATCATAAGCAGGATTATAGGGCTCCTTTACAGGAGCCCTTTGACGGAGGTCATCGGGGAGCTGGGGCTGGGATATTATCAGGCGGCATATGGATTTTACACCATTATTCTGCTGATTTCCTCCTACAGCATTCCCTCGGCTATCTCTAAGGTAATCGCCCAGAAGCTTGCGCTTCGGGAGTACCGCAATGCGCACAGGATTTTTCTGTGCTCTATGGCATATGTATTGGTGGTTGGCGCCGCAGCCAGCCTGTTTTTGTTTTTTTGGGCCGGTATCTTTGTAGAAGAAGCGGCTATCCCTGTGCTGCGCACCTTTGCTCCCACTATTTTTGTTTATGGTATCCTGGGTGTGCTGCGGGGATATTTTCAGGCACATAAGAGCATGGCCCAGACCTCAGTGTCCCAGATTTTGGAACAGATAGCCAACGCGGTGGTGAGTATAGGCGCAGCCTATCTTCTCATTAACGGTTTTATGGGGACGATGGAGGTTCCTGCAGATACGGAGGGACAGGTAAGGAGAGCCACCTATGGCGCTGTTGGCAGCGCCATGGGAACGGGAATGGGAGTGCTTGCAGCTCTTTTGTTTATGGCGGCCATTTATGGGCTGAACCGAAAAATCATAAAGCGCAGAATCAGGAACGACAGGCACAGACAGGTAGATTCCTGCGGAGCGATTTTAAAGACCATAACGGCTGTGGTAACGCCCTTTATTTTAAGCACTGCCGTGTACAATCTCAGCGGGACGGTGAATAACGCAGTGTACACGAAAATCCTTCCTGCAATGAAGGAGCTGGACACAGTGGTGCTATACTCCAACTGGGGTATTTTTTCCGGGCAGGCCATGACCATTTCCAATATTCCCATTGCCTTTGCCTCCGCTATGGCTGCGGCCATGATCCCTTCGGTGGCACAGCTGATGGCGGCGAAGGATATCCAGGGAGCCAGGCATAAAATCGGCGTGGCGGTGAAATCTACCATGTTGATTTCCATTCCGTCGGCGGTAGGGCTTTTTGTGCTTGCAAAGCCGGTGACCTATCTTTTGTTTCCAAGATCCGAGGAGGTTGTAAATCTGGCGGCAAGACTGCTGATGACGCTGTCGCTGTCGGTTGTGTTTTATGCGCTTTCTACGTTAAACAGCTCCATTCTTCAGGGATTGGGAAGAGTGAATGCTCCCATTGTCAATGCCTCTATTGCACTGGTGCTGCAGACGGCAGCGGCCATCGCTCTGCTCTTTTACACAGATTTGGATTTGTACAGCATGGCCATCGCCAATACGGTCTATTCTGGAGCCATGTGTATCTTAAACCAGATTTCCGTGAGGAGAGCAGTGGGCTACAGACAGGAGCTGTTAAAAACCTTTGTGATCCCCTTGATTGCCTCCCTGTTTATGGGGGGGACAGCCTGGGGCGTCTATGAAGGGCTGCTTGCGCTCACCGGCTCCATGCGGATTTCCGTGATTCCGGCCATTGGCATAGGGGCGTGTGTCTATTTTGTTCTTTTGATCGTGCTTCGGGGGATTACGCAGAAGGAGCTTTTGGGCTTCCCCAAGGGATATCTTTTGGTGAAGGCGGCAAAGAAATGCCGCCTGTTAAAGTAAAAGATCAGTCGTTTACCAAAGTAAGGGCGGAAATGTCACATTCTGCCATAAGAGAATAATTGGTATAGTACACTACAAAGCCGGGCTTGGCTCCAGCCGGCTTTTTAATGTGCTTTTTTTGAACATAGTCAATTTCCACCTTGTCCTGTCCCCGTCCCTTGGAATAGTAGGCGGCCAGACTCCCCGCCTCCTCGAAGGTACGGTCAGGAAGCTCTTTTTCGCCCTCGGCCTTTACGATCACATGGGAGCCGGGAATCCCCTTTGCGTGAAACCACCAGTCGTTTCCAGAGGCAAACTGAAAGGTAAGCTGATCGTTCTGAAGATTATTTTTCCCCACATAAATATGAAAGCCGTCGCTGCTGATGTAGTGTAAGGGCCTGCTTGTGAGCTTTGCCTTTTTGGCGTTTCCTTTTTTGCGGATATAGCCGCTCTGGGCCAGCTCCTCTCTGATCTGGGCCAGATCAGCCTCGGAAAGGGCGATGTCGAGGGCCGTGCTGATGGAC
>NZ_CEWDFQ010000324.1:0-3527 GCF_982438285.1 Acetatifactor sp.
GTTCCGAAGGAGCCGGATGGGGCGCCTTGGGGATCGGATGGCGCGTCCCGGGAACCGGTCGAGGCGGCGTACGCTCCGGGAGAGATTGCAAAGGTGGAAAAGGATCATATCAGTGTGGCCACAGGCCAGGGATTTTTAGAGGTTTATGAGCTGCAGCTGGAAGGCAAAAAAAGAATGCAGACCCGGGATTTCCTTCTGGGGGTGCGGATGAAGCCCGGCGAGAGGCTTGGGCAGGAATAAAGGAGATGACGCTATGTATTACGGAATGGGATATTATGGTTTTGTGTGGGATCCCACCTATTATCTTGTGATTATCGGCATGCTGCTCTGCCTGGGGGCCAGTGCGCTTGTGAACAGCACTATGCGCAGGTATGCCAGAGTGCGGAATATGAGCGGCATTACAGGAGCTGAGGCGGCCCGCCGTATTTTGAACAATGAAGGGCTGTACAATGTACAGATTGAGTGCTTGAGCAGAGGAAGCGGAGACCATTATGATCCACGCACCAATACGGTTCGCCTTTCCCAGCAGAATTATAACGGCGTGTCTGTCACCGCTGTGGGAGTGGCTGCCCATGAGTGCGGACATGCCATCCAGCACGCCAAGGGATATGCGCCCCTTTCCATCAGAAGCGCTCTGGTTCCTGTGGTGAATATCAGCAGTACCCTGGGACTTCCCCTGATTCTGCTGGGGGTGCTTCTTAGCTGGAATCAGACCCTGATCCAGATTGGCATCTGGGCCTTTGCCCTTTCTGTGCTGTTTCAGCTGGTGACGCTTCCCGTGGAGTTTAATGCCTCAAGGAGAGCGGTGCAGAAGGTGGAGCAGTACGGTCTGCTTACCTCTGCGGAAAATGCAGGCTGCAAAAAGGTGCTTACAGCGGCGGCGCTGACCTATGTGGCGGCAGCTGCGTCCTCGATTCTGCAGCTGCTTCGACTGGTGCTTTTGTTTGGCGGAAACAGAAGAAGGGACGATTGACCATGGGAGAAAACACAAGGGAGATTGTGCTTGATACCCTGCTGGAGCTGGAGAAGGGAAGAGAGTATTCCCATCGGCTTATAAAGGCGGTTTTGGATAAATACGATTACCTTGCGGCACGGGATAAGGCATTCATCAAGCGCCTGACAGAAGGAGTTTTGGAGAGGCGTCTGGAATTTGACTATTATCTGAATCACTTTTCATCGGTTCCGGTTAGAAAAATGAAGCCTCTGATCCGCAATCTCTTGTATCTGAGCCTCTATCAGCTGCTTTATATGGATGGCATTCCGGACAGCGCCGTGTGTAATGAGGCCTGCAGACTGGCGGCAAAGAGAGGCTTTCAAAATCTGAAGGGCTTTGTAAACGGAGTGCTTAGAAGCATAGCCCGCCAAAAGGACAGTCTGCCTCTTCCGGATCAGGAAACCCAGAGGGACCTGTATGACTCCGTAAAATATTCCATGCCACTTGAGATTGTGCAGATGTGGCTGGAGGAATATGGAATCACCGTGACGGAAAGGCTGCTTGAGGGACTGCTTCAAATTCATCCGGTGTCCCTGCGCTTTCGCACGGGACTTTCGGCAGAGGAGAGAGAAGGCTGGGTGGAAAGGATCAGGGAGAGCGGCGCAAGGATAAAAGCAAGCCCCTATCTGCCCTATGTGTATACGGTGGAGAACACGGAGAGCATTGCTGCGCTGCCCGGATTTTCCCAGGGAGTGTTTACCGTGCAGGATGCAAGCTCCGCCCTGGCGGTGGAGACGGCGGGCATCGGACCAAAGGATTTTGTGGCAGATGTGTGTGCGGCGCCTGGGGGAAAAACCCTCTTGGCCGCTGAGAGGGCCCAAAGGGTGCTTGCCCGGGATGTGTCGGAGGCCAAAAAGGCGCTTATTTTGGAAAACGCAGAGCGTATGAGGGCAGAAAATATTACGGTTCAGGTGTATGACGCCACTCATACGGACGAGGCGCTTTTGGGAAAAGCGGATGTGCTTTTTTTGGACGTGCCTTGTTCGGGGCTTGGCGTTTTAGGGAAAAAGCGGGATATCAAATATCATGTAACTAAGGAGAGCATGGCAGAGCTTGAAAAGCTCCAAAAGCTGATAATTGAGAAAAGCTGGGGGTATGTAAAGCCGGGGGGAACCCTGGTGTACAGCACCTGCACCATACATAGAGCTGAAAATGAGGATATGGTGCGCTATATCACGGAGCATTTTCCCTTTGAGCCGGAAAGCATAGAGCCCTTTCTGCCAAGGGCGCTTTTTCGCCAGAGAGAACAAATCCGCCTTCAGGCAAAGGGAGAGGATTTCAAGCTTACCAAAAAGGAGGCTTCGGCCTGCATACAGCTTCTTCCCGGATATATGGAGACGGACGGATTTTTTATCGCCCGCTTTAAACGCACAGGATAAGGAAGGCATTCCCATGACAGAGAAAAAAGAGATCAAATCAATGACGCTGGCTGAGCTCACAAAAGAGCTGTCGGACTTTGGAGAGAAGCCATTTAGAGCCAGGCAGATGTATGACTGGATGCACAAAAAGCTTGCGTCCTCTTTTGAGGAGATGACCAATCTCTCAAAGGATTTTCGGGAAAAATGCAAGGAGAGATATACCTACACCGCCCTGGAGGCAGTGCGGGTGCAGGAGTCGAAAGCAGACGGCACGAAAAAATTTTTGTTCCGTCTCATAGACGGTAATCTGGTGGAAAGTGTATGGATGCGGTACAGACACGGCAACAGCGTGTGTATTTCCTCCCAGGTGGGCTGCCGGATGGGGTGCCGGTTCTGCGCCTCCGCCTTAAACGGCCTGGAGCGCAACCTGACGGCTTCGGAGATGCTGGAGCAGATATATGCAATCACCAGGCTTACCGGGGAGCGGGTCTCCAATGTGGTGGTGATGGGCATGGGAGAGCCTCTTGACAACTATGATAATCTGGTGCGGTTCCTCAGGCTGCTGACCGATGAGAACGGCCTGAATATCGGCCAGCGAAGCGTGACGGTGTCCACCTGCGGCCTTGTGCCAAGGATGCGGAGGCTGGCCGGGGAGGGGCTGCAGATTACCCTCGCCCTTTCCCTGCACGCGGCCACGGATGAAAAAAGGCGCAGTCTGATGCCTGTGGCAAATCAGTATTCCATACAGGAGCTGATGGAGGCCTGCAGTTATTATTTTGAAAAAACGGGACGAAGGATCACCTTTGAGTACAGCCTGGTGCGGGGTGAAAACGACAGCGAGGAGGACGCCCGCATGCTGGCTGTGCTGGCAAAGCCCCTTTGCTGCCATGTGAATCTGATTCCGGTCAATCCTATAAAGGAAAGAAAATACGTGCAGTCGGACAGAGCCAGTGTGGAGGCATTTAAAAGTATCCTTGAAAAAAATAAAGTGAATGTCACGGTCCGAAGGGAAATGGGCAGGGACATTGACGGCGCCTGCGGCCAGCTTCGCCGCAGGTATCAGGAGGGGTGAAAGAGAAGCTTCATAGGAGGTAAGACCAAAGCCAGTCAATAGATTTTTATACCGCCTGCGTTTATTCTGAAAGTATACCGACATAATATATAAGGAAAGTAAA
>NZ_CEWDFQ010000325.1:0-3512 GCF_982438285.1 Acetatifactor sp.
GGCATAATCATAAACTCCTGAAAATCCACCGTGTTGGCCGCATGTTTTCCGCCATTTAAAATATTCATCATGGGAACAGGCATCAGTCTTGGACCCACGCCGCCCAAATAGCGGTACAGGGGAAGCCCCACTGCGGCTGCCGCAGCCTTTGCCACAGCCATGGACACCGACAGCATGGCATTGGCTCCCAGATTTCCTTTGTTTTCCGTCCCGTCCGCCTCCATCAGCATCCTGTCTATCACAATCTGTTCCAATGCGTTTTTTCCCAAGAGCACACTGGCTATTTTCTCATTGACATTTTTTACGGCATGCTGTACGCCAAGGCCAAAATACCGTGTCTCTCCGTCCCGAAGCTCCACCGCTTCAAACCGGCCTGTGCTGGCCCCCGAGGGCACCGCCGCAAGACCCGCATATCTGCGCCCATTTTCCCTGTTTTCTACTTCCACCTGGGCTTCCACAGTGGGATTCCCTCTGGAATCCAGAATTTCTCTGGCGTGTACCTCCTTTATTTCCAAATACCGCTGCATAAAAAAAGCCTCCTTATGGGATACAATCATTACATCAAGATGAAGTATCTCCAAAAGGAAGGCTTTTATACCTTTAATAAACCTTTCCTGCCAGAATTTCACAGTAGTCCTTGTAATTTTTTTCAAGCAGAACCGGCGTGTCCAGGCCATAAGGACATTTCGACCTGCACTTTCCGCAATGCAGGCAATCCTCGATCTTTTTCATTTTCGCCTGCATTTCTTCCGTAAGCTGTGCCGCCGAGGGCGCCCTTCTGATCATAAGGCTCATACGGGCACAGTTATTGATTTCAATTCCCACAGGACAAGGCATACAATATCCGCAGCCTCTGCAGAAGTCTCCCGAAAGCTCTTTTCTGTCCTGCTCGATGACCGCCAAAAGGGTTTCGTTCAGCTTTGGCGGGTTGTCGATATAGCATAAAAACTCATCCAGCTCCCGCTCTCTTTGCACGCCCCAGATGGGAAGCACATTGTCATACTGGGCCAGATAGGCATAGGCCGCCGCTGAATTGGTAATCAGCCCTCCCGACAACGCCTTCATTGCGATAAATCCCATGCCGGCCTTTCTGCTTTCCTCCACCAGGGCGATATCCTTGTCCGTAGCCAGGTAGCTGAAGGGAAACTGCAGCGTCTCATACAGGCCGCTCTCCACCGCCTCATGAGCCACCTTAAGTCTGTGGTTGGTAATGCCGATATGCCGGATCATTCCCTTTGCCTTCGCCTTCAGCATGGCCTCATAAAGACCGGTGCCATCCTCCGGCTTAGGGCAGAAGGCGGGATTATGAAACTGATAAAGATCAATGTAGTCTGTCTGCAGCATTTTTAAGGAGGTCTCTAAATCGCGCCAAAAGCCCTCTGCATCCACCGCTCCGGTCTTGGTGGCGATATAAACCTTTTCCCGCATTCCCAAAAAGGCCTCTCCCACCTTTTCTTCACTGTCCGTATAATATCTGGCAGTGTCAAAAAAGGTTATGCCATAGTCATATGCCTTGCGCAAAAGCCTTACCGCCTCTTCCTTGGATATCCTCTGGATCGGCAGTGCTCCGAAGGCATTTTTCTGTACGGTAATGCCTGTTTTTCCCAACGTAACTTCAGCCATTTTTCCTCCTCCACAGCGCTTCCTGCAAAAAAGTGCTTCCTGCAGAATCATGTTTTAAGACGGCTCTCTTATTTTTTTATCAGAAGGGATTTGCCCGTCATTTCCGCCGGCTGTTCCATTCCCATGATCTCGATCAGAGTGGGTACGATATCCGCCAGACAGCCGCCGTCCCTCAGGGTATAGGCCGGATCGTAATTTACCAGAATAAAGGGCACCTGATTGGTGGTATGGGCCGTAAAGGGCTCTCCTGTCTCATAGTCCACCAGCTGCTCTGCGTTTCCATGGTCCGCACAGATGAACATCACGCCGTCCGTCTCCTTGATGGCCTCCACTGCCTTTCCCACACAGGCGTCCACCGCCTCCACAGCCTTCACAGCCGCTTCCAGCACACCGGTGTGTCCTACCATGTCCGGGTTTGCAAAATTGATGATCACTACGTCATACTTTTCGGATCGGATGGCCTCCGTCAGCTTATCACAAACCTCATAGGCGCTCATCTCAGGCTTCAGATCATAGGTTGCCACCTTGGGAGAATTTACAAGGATTCTGTCCTCACCCTCATTGGGCTTCTCCACACCACCGTTAAAGAAGAAGGTCACATGGGCGTATTTCTCCGTTTCCGCAATGCGGGCCTGGGTCATGTGGTGTGCTGCAAGCCATTCCCCAAAGGTATTGGTGATGGAAACCTTGTGGAAAGCCACCTCTTTGTTGGGGATGGTGGGATCATAATCCGTAAAGCATACAAAGACGATATCTTTTCTGGGTCCTCTGTCAAAGCCCTTGAAATCATCGTCGCAGAAGGCTCTTGTGATCTCCCTTGCCCTGTCGGGACGGAAGTTAAAGAATACAACGGAATCCTTGTCCGACACCACGCAGACAGGCTTTCCATCCTCCAAAACCACTGTGGGCTTTACAAACTCGTCGGTCTCATCCCTGTCATAGGATGCCTGAATGCCGGATACGCCGCTTTCCGCAGTCAGCCCCTCCCCTTTGGTCATAGCATCGTAGGCCAGCTTCACACGATCGTAGTTGTTGTCCCTGTCCATAGCGTAGTAACGTCCCATGACAGAAGCGATCCTGCCTGTGCCGATCTTGTCCATCTCTTTTTGGAGCTCCTGGGCAAATTCCTTTCCGCTGGCAGGGGGCGTGTCCCTTCCATCCAAAAAGCAGTGCACATAAACCTTATCAAGGCCGTTTCTCTTTGCCAGCTCCAAAAGCCCATAAAGATGGGTATTGTGGCTGTGAACGCCTCCATTGGACAAAAGCCCCATAAGATGTAAGGCGCTGTTGTTTTCCTTACAGTTCTCCACCGCCTTAAGCAGAGCGGGATTTTCAAAAAAGGTGCCGTCCTGAATTTCCTTTGTGATTCTGGTGAGCTCCTGATACACGATGCGTCCTGCTCCCATGTTCAGGTGCCCCACCTCGGAATTTCCCATCTGGCCCTCGGGAAGCCCCACAGCCATGCCGCTTGCATTTCCTCTCACAAAAGGATATTCCTGCATCAATTTATCCATAACAGGAGTCTGTGCCTGTGCCACGGCATTTCCCTCGGTTTTGTCATTCAGGCCATAGCCGTCTAAAATCATTAAAACTACCGGTCTCTTGTTCATATTTGTCCTCATTTCTGCGCCGCCTTCTACGCCTCCCGGGTTTGCGGCGGCAGCGCGGCCGCAAACCCGGATTCCTTAGCAAATTATACACGCAAAATTCTTGCCACGCAATAGTAACTTCCTCAAAGAAAGGATTGTTTTTTCTCAAGTAACGCTATAAAATGTACTGTAAAACTATTTATACACAGGAGCTTACTATTATGATTACCCTCTTATCCAAATTTTTCATCAAAAACAGAGAAGAAACACAAGACCCTGGCGTCCGGCAGGCCTATGGGG
>NZ_CEWDFQ010000326.1:0-3480 GCF_982438285.1 Acetatifactor sp.
ATTCCAGCCAGTCCATAAAGCCAAACTATTTTTTTGAAAAATCGGATTTTGGAAAAAAGGTATGGAATGGTTAAGGAAATCATCAGGGAAATCATCACGATAATATACTGCCGCACCGCCTTCTGAAAGGACAGCCTGGATACAATGCAGAGTCCGATGCCTGTCAGCATACACATATTGTTCAGCAAAAGACGATTGATGTTTTCATATAAAGTGCACACCAATATCAGCGCCGCCAGAAGAAATATCTGTACAAAGGCATAGAAAAACACATACTCCATTTCCCGGCTCACCAGAAAAAGATCCACAAAACAGCAAAGCTGAATCAAAAACATGAAAATGTTCTGGCGCAGATAGGAGCCTTTTCTGTCCTCTTCGTCACGGTAACGGAATACCCAGAAGCACTCAAAAGTATAAAACAGCATGCAGACTGCAATAAAGTATTTGGATAGTTCAAGAATATATTCCTGCATTTTGATTCCTTTCCCAAAGCCGCCTAAAGCACGCCGCGTTTTTCATGTCCAGTGGTGTACGTTCCAAAAGGCGGCGTATCCGCAGGGGAAGACAGATTACCCTGCAGCAGCTCTTCAAAATAACGAAGGATTTGCAAAGCCTCTTCCCCCTTCTCTATGGTAAAATCAAGGCGGAAATCACAGCCTCCCATCCATTTGTCCATTTCCCGGCTGGGGGAATTTTCTAATTGCCGGGAAATTTCCTTGTGCAGAGAAAGGGGAACGCTGTTATAGATCAGATTAAAGCAGTGGACGCAGTTTTGCGCCACCGGAAAATGCTTTCCATAACGGTCAAGAAGCCAAACCGTCTCTTCCCTTCCTTTCACACACCCCGTCGTGGTTTTAGAAACACAGTTGGCGGTAACCATCAAGGGAATATGGCCGTAAATTGGTTTTTCACAGCGGATTCCAAGAGAGTCTGCAAAAGAAACCAACGTACGCTGCTCTCCCGCATTCAGCTCATAAGGTATGCAGAAGCCATCCAGGGCCGCTTCTTTTACCAGGGTCTCAAGAGACCAATGATTAAAACAATAAATGCCGGCATCTGTAAAAACTTTCCCATGCCAGCGGCTATGGCCGCTGGCATGATAATGGTTTTGCATCAAAAAGCCAAGGGCCTCCAGAGAGCGGACCTGAAAGCCCGAAAAAATCTCTTCGTACTCCCGTGCAAGTCTCAACATAGTTTCCAGATAAGAGTGGTCTTCCCTTCGCAGAATGGGTGGAAGAGAAATAAAAATTTCGCTGTCATTTTTAAGCTGCCTGCACAGAGACAGTACCTGTTCCCGAGAAAAGCCGCTCTCCTCTTTCGGATGTTTCCTGCCTGCTGCTCCAAAAAGCAGATCGCCATTCACATAAAGGCGGGAAACACCCTGGGTTTCACCTGCCAGTTTTTCCAGCTGCTTTTGTGTGCTCACTGAAACGGACAGCCCAGGGGAAGCTAAGGAGGCCCTCTCCTGCAAAGGGAATTTGGCCTGGCTGCGCCGGGCAGCGGCAATCTGTTTTTGTTCCGGCAATTTTACCATTCTTTCTGCCGTTGTATATCCCCGTTTTTTTAAAACAGCCTCTTCCAGCTGCTGCACGGCCCTCCGTCTCAGATCATTGATCTGCTTTAAGGGATAAAAAGCATCCGGACTGAGCTGAATTTCCATAGCCGGCTCCACAGGCGGTATCCCGGATTCAGTTTTGGAGACCGCATAAAAGCTGCTGTCTCCCAGCTTCCCCAGCTGTTTTTCAATATTTTCCCGGGTAATAGGATGCTTTTGGGCAGGCTGCACCGCTTCCCCCTGCACTTCCACCGTGGTATCTCCACAGGAAAAGGTTACACAAGCCGGTTTTCCCGTCTCAAATATGGCGCCAATCAAAACCGGCATCTGCAATGGCGCATCTATCCATTTCCTGCGGATTTCAGACAAAAGCGCCTGATCTGTGCCGCCATAAGCGGGACTTTGCAGCGTAACCATTTCCCGGCCATTGCGTCTGTGGTAATAGCCCTCCTGTCGCCCTGTTCTGATATAAAGAGAAGAAAGGGCTTCCATGTCCTTTGGACTTACTTTGTAGTCTCCGCCCTTTTTACTGATTTCATAACAAAGATCAATATATTTCCGGTAAATGGCCGTCACCCCGGCAGCATATTCCGGTTTTTTCATTCTTCCCTCAATTTTAAAGGAATCAATGCCTGCCGCAATCAGCTCCGGCAGAAATTCGATGGTACACATGTCCTTGAGGCTTAGGGGATAGCATACCTGAGAACAGCCCTCCTTTGTCTGCACTGCGTAAGGAAGCCTGCAGGGCTGGGCGCATCTGCCTCTGTTGCCGCTTCTGCCACCCAGAATGCTGCTGAAGAGGCACTGGCCCGAATAGCAATAACACATGGCTCCATGGATAAAGGTTTCCAGGGCAAGGCCTGAGGATTCTTTCAACGCCTTCAGCTCCTCTAAGCTCAGCTCTCTGGCAGGAACCACGCGGCAGGCTCCCATTTTTTTCATCAATTCTGCCCCATAGAAACCGGTGATGGACATTTGTGTGCTTATATGCAGCTCAAGAGCCGGAAAATGCTCCCTGATATAGGAAAGAGCGCCTATATCCTGCACAATCACGCCGTCGAGCCCAGCCTCATAAAAGGGAAGCAGATAGTCAAACAGCTCCTCCATCTCCGCTTCCTTCATCAGCGTGTTTACCGTCAGATAAACCTTTCTGCCGAAAAGATGTGCATAACGGATACACGCTGTCAGTTCCTTTTCTGTAAAATTGTCCGCATAGGCTCTTGCCCCGAACCGGGTGCCGCCCAGGTAGACCGCATCCGCCCCAGCATGTACAGCACCGTAAAAGGCTTCTGCACTGCCGGCAGGCGCAAGGAGCTCTACTTTTTTTTCAGGAAATTGACTGCCTCTGTCCATGTAATACCTCAATTCAAATCCTTTGAAAGATTCCTTTCGCAAAAATTGTCGTAGAATGTAAAAGCTGCCCGAACACGGACAGCCTGCATTATTTTTCCTTTAACTCTGTTTCCAGCCGCACAATATTTTTAGCGTTTTCATTTAACTCCGCCTGCAGCGCCTTAATCTGCTTTTCAGCATTCTCCAGCTTGATCTGAGAGGAAATCAGCTCATGCTTCAGATCATACAGCTCCTTTTCCTTGCCCGCAAGCTCCTCCTCCAGCACAGAAATCTGCTTCTTTGCCTTGAAATAATCGTCGGCAACATTCAACTGCAGTAAAACACTCTGGGTATCCAGCGGCTGCCGTTTGAAGCTGTCTACCTTACTGTATTCATTCATCTTATTGTTAATATAAGACGCTACCTTTTGCAAATATTCTTCGCTTTCGTATCCGCTTAAGGTAAAAACCTTGCCACCGATGATTACCTCGGTATCTGTTTTGGAAGAAGCCATGGACACACCCTCTCTGTTGAAAGCACCTATACAAAATATGCCAAAAATGATAAGAATCAACACAATATATATTAAGTAT
>NZ_CEWDFQ010000327.1:0-3460 GCF_982438285.1 Acetatifactor sp.
AAATAATCCAGTCCCCTGCCGCTGCCATAAGGCCCCGTTTTATAACGGCTTTTTTTGCCGTCCGGCAGCACCTGCGCCTGGGGCTGTTTGGCCGTGTCGTTCCAGCCCTGAAATAACTCCTGCTCTCTTTGAATATCAAAGCACATGACCCGTTCCTCTGCATCGGAAATATTCCATCTGGTTTTCAGGCGGCGGATCAGCGTGTCAGCCTGAGGCCGCAGCCATTCCACTGCCGCAATATCCTCATACCTGCCGCTTTGCAGAAAGCCGTCCTCAAGGCCTCCGCACCCGGCAAAAAGATCTATCATTTTATACGGCATAACTTACTCCTCATCATGCTTCAAGTATTTTTCCAGCTCCTTCGCCAAAACCTCCCCCAGCATGGGAGGCACCGCATTTCCCACCTGCTTGTACTGCTGTGACTGGTTTCCATAAAAGATAAAATCATCAGGGAAGCTTTGAAGCCTGGCGCTTTCTCTCACCGTAGGAATGCGGTTATATTTATAATGAAAATGGGATCTGTGTCCCGTATTGATGGTGAGTGAGGGCTTTTTGCTGTGATATCGAGTCAGTGCCTCATGGTATTTGTACATTCCCCTGTATTCCTCCGGAAGCGCAAGATAATTTTTGCCCTCCGGGACCAGTGAAATCATTCTTTTTGTTTTTTCAATGGGAACGCTTCCCACATGATTATAAACCTTTGTTGAATTTTTCCGCATCTCTTTCTGATAGTCAGACATAGGAGGCGTTCTGTACTCCTGAATTTTCTCTCCCCGAAGAATATTTCCATCCTCTGTCTGGAGCGTTGGCAGATCGCTTATGGCTTCTTCACAGGTCACATAATGCTCCGGGTCGAGCCTCCCTTCGGGAAACGAAAAAACACGTTCCGAATCCCGCAGTCCCACAAAAAATACCCTTTTGCGTATCTGAGGAACGCCATAATCCGGCGCAAACAAAAGCCCCGGCACCATTTTGTAGCCGATTTTATCAAAATCCTCCACAATGCGCCTGGCACCCTCTCCTCCTCTGGCCTCCAAAAGCCCCAAAACATTTTCAAGCAGTACCGCCTGAGGATTTAAACGCTTTGTCAGCTCAACCATTGCCAGATAGAGGAAATTTCTCTTATCATTGATATCCATGGGACCTGCGTAGGAAAACCCCTGGCACGGCGGCCCCCCCATAAGCACATCCGGCTTGATTTTCCTTTCCTCTAAAAAGTCCACAATTTTGTCTATATTGTTATGGTCAAATAAATCCAGCTTCATAGCAGCGGCACCGCCGTGATTCATGCGGAAGGTTTCCAGGGCCGCATCATCCTGATCCACCCCCAGCACCACATGATATCCGGCATCCAAAAATCCCTTTGACAGGCCGCCCGCTCCGGAAAATAAGTCCACACAGGTAAATTGATTCATAGGGAATCCTCTTTCCAAGTATTTCTTTTTTATTTTATATCATACAGCAGATAATGTCCATTATTCCGGACTCAAAAAGCCCCCACGGCAGATATCAGTCAGAATATGCCATGGCATATCATAACATAATTAAAGACCGCATTCCAGCCTTGAAGGATGAAATTTTGCCCTGTGGGTTAAATTTGCGCTCACCTTATACAAAAAACTGCGGCAGCCAAAGGCTGCCACAGTCTATCGCTTCTGGTTGATGGGCAAAAGCCCTTCCTTGCGCACATTATGCTGTTGATTTTGATTTTCCGGCTTTTCTTTTTGGGTTACACTGTTAAATTCATCGTGGCATTTCTGCCGATTGCGCTTTTCCTGTTCCTTTTTATCCATTAAGCTCTACACTCCTCATTTCCGGGCTTTTTCCTGTCTCAAGAATGCCCTTGGCCAAAGTTCCGCAGCTTATCTGCAATCTCTGCCCTGAATATAGTGTGTACATATATGGATTTTTTTATACGAATAACCGCTATTATTTTTTTGTTGCTTTTCTCCCATAAAGTGTTATAATTAGAGACATGGAAGCATAGCTCAGCCGGGATGAGCGTTCGCCTCACACGCGAAAGGCCAGGGGTTCGAGCCCCCTTGCTTCCATTTTTTATTTCAGGCCGCAGATACGGGATTTTGCTGGAAAATCAAGTATTTGCGCCCTTTCAAGCTATCATCTTCCCAGCATTTCCTGCAGAATCTGCCGTATTGCAGCAATCCGCTCCACCGTATTCTGATCGATCAAGGCATCCGGCATCTGCAGCTGATGCGCCTCGCCTATGGTAAGGCTTCCCGCAAGGCTTTCGATCCGCCTAATCCCCTCCCTTTCTGAAAAGCTTTCCTCCCTTCCCATTCTGACAAGAAGAGAATCCAGCTTATCAAGGGCCATTGGCAGATTGTTCACTTCAAATTCTGCAGAAAGAACAGACGGATCAGCGTTTTTTTGCAGCCGCAGTTTCAAATCCGCACTGCCCTCCTTTTCCTGCTCTCCCTCTGCAAAATCTGTATGCAGAGAAAATTCCATGGAACCGTCTGACGCTCTTTCAGGTTTCATTATTGCAAGCATAGCAAAATATTCCCAATAAGAAAACATATTTTCATAATCTGACAGTGAAAAATCCCCTAACCAGCTCAAATCCAGTCCAAGCATCTGTCCGGCCTGCTCAAGGGACATATATTCTTCTCCGCTCCACTGTGGCAGCAGCATATCCAGCAGCTTATACTGTCCTGCCAGATTGCTGCGGACTGCGTTATACAGCATGGCGGCGTTTACCACATCCTGCTGATCTCCCAGATATAGCTCCGTAAGGGGAACCTCCGATCCTCCCGGTGTAATCTCAAAATAAAGCAGCTCTTCCCAGGACTGTCCCCTGATATGAAGCGTCAGCAGGGCTTCTTTGTCTGTTCCCGTTATTTGGGCCAATGTATCAAAAAATGCCGTCTGCTCCTGGGACAGCGCCTCTTCTGAAAGCTTAAGTGTCACATCAAAGGACAGCCTTCTCAAATCCCCGTTTTGATTTAACTTTCTCAGGTATTTTCGGGCATTAACCCTTTTATCTGTTTTGCATATGATATAAAAAACAAAAGGAATCAATAAACATGAGCATGCCTAAAATTGAATGCGCCAACATCGATAAATGCTGTGCCGCCGCTTCGCTTCTGCAGTCCGTTGCACTGGAAGAAACCGCTATCTCCCACATTCTGAACGCAGAGGGCGAAAAGCTGCAAAAAGCAATCGCCATGAAGGACTGCTCTCACCGGGATTTGCTTGAGATCAATAAATCAGTGGAAGAAATGGTCGACAAACTCACCACTTTAGAATTTGTGTTAAAAGCAAAGCTTGAATTGGTAAAGCCGCTTCTTGAAGACTGCAAAAAGCCTCCTAAGCCTTCCTGCTGATAAAAAAAGAGTCTGTTATGAAACAGACTCTTTTATCGGAGTGGCGGGATTCGAACTCGCGACCTCCGCCTCCCTAAGACGGCGCTCTAACCAAACTGAGCCACACCCCGTAACAC
>NZ_CEWDFQ010000328.1:0-3438 GCF_982438285.1 Acetatifactor sp.
ATGAAGCACCTTTGCCTTTGGCTCATAATAGCTTCTGTAGCCAAAACTCCGGGCCCGGTATCCAATGTCAATATCCTCCAGATAAGCAAAATGATTTTCATCAAACAGGCCAATTTTTTCAAGCACCGGACGGCTGTAGATAGCGGCTCCCCCGCAGGCCGCAAAAATTTCCACCGGCTTTGAGAATTTCTCCGCAGGCTTTCCCTTTCCTCTGCTGAAAGCCCATCCCAAGGCGCAGTACCTGTCTCCCGCGTCGTCCACCAGGTTCGGTTTATCCCACATAAGCATTTGGGCGCTCACAGAAAAGCAGCGTTTTCTTTTGGAAACAGCCTCATAAAGAGCCTTCACAAAATCAGGCGCAGCCTTTGTGTCATTGTTTAAAAGAATCACATAAGGGCTGCTGCAGCTTGAGATTCCCACGTTCACCGCATGGCAGAAGCCCGTGTTCTCCTTCAGACGGATGAGCTTCGTCTGAGGAAACTTCCCTTCTATCATTTCAGGACTTTCGTCCGTGGAGCCGTTATCCACCACCAGCACCTCAAAGGGAGGCGTGTCCGCATTCTGCTCATACAGAGCCTGCAGGCAGGCTTCCATATATTGAATGCCGTTGTAATTTGGAATCACAACCGTTATTTTTTTCATTCCTTACCAGCCTCTCTTATTTTTCTGCAAAAAGACGGCTGCCACAGGATGCGGAACCCCGCTTCCTTCATAGCCCTTCCAAAGGCCAGGCTGGCCCTCCGGATATCTATATCACCAGGAAGGGTGGACGCGTCAAAGGTTTCCTCTCCCGACAGAGAAACATAGGGAACCCCCACTGCCTGCTCAAACAGCGCTCTGCACTCCTTCCTCACCTGAATCAGCCGGATATCCACCCCATAGGCATCCTGCTGCAGGCAGGCCCTGTTCAGCCTTCCGCTGTACGCTGCAGGCAGCCCCTCATAAAGCAGCCGACCGTCCTCCAAAAGACGGCCCCCGGCGATTCTTCCACGGCTGATGAGCTTTCCCCCCACTGCGCCCACATCCTTTCTCACCTGAAAAATGGGAGCCTGGTATTCCAGATCATAAAAGCCCAAATGCTTTAAATGCACGGCCCGGGCCTGCCAGCCCTGACAATCCACAAAATCCTGTACCGCTCTTAAGCCCGCCTCATAAGCATACTGCTTGCTCCTGGGATTCTGCGCTGTAGAAGCCTCATGGCACCGCCAATGGTAAAGCACCTTGGGGATATGGGCGATCTGGCTCTCGTCTCCAAGCAGCCTTCCCGCCGCCCGCAGCACCAGGTCAAAGTCCTGTGCTCCATCATATTCTTTCCGGAATCCCAGCTCTTTTATCAGACTGCTTTCCATTACCAAAAAATGACAGATGTAATTATTGTTCAAAAGCAAATCCAGGTTAAAACCTTCCTTTTGGTTTGGCTCAAAATAGCGAGTCTGTTCTCCGTCGCATTTATCCTCATCGGAGTAAAGAAGCTTAATCTTTCTTCCTCTGTTTTCTTCCTCTGCAATTTTCTGCGCCATTTCAAACAAAGCGTCGGGAGACAGCACATCGTCGTGGTCTAAAAGGGCCGTATAGGGAAAACGCACCAGCCCAAGCGCCTGATTGGTGTTTTCGGAAATTCCCTGATTCTGCAAAAGACGCACATAGCGCACCCGTTCATCCCTGTAGTCCTTCACAACCCGGGCCACGCTGTCATCCTCCGTGGCGTCCGCCAAAATCAGCTCCCATTTGGGGTAACTTTGGTTTTGCACAGAATCCAGCATTGCCCTCAGGTAGGGTTCTCTGGTGCGGTAGGCGGGCACTACAATGCTGAAACGGGCGGAATATTCCTCCGCCCGTTCCCGCTGCCGCCTAAGGGTTTCGCTGTCCACAG
Organism: Acetatifactor sp.; assembly: GCF_982438285.1. Classification (NCBI taxonomy): domain Bacteria; kingdom Bacillati; phylum Bacillota; class Clostridia; order Lachnospirales; family Lachnospiraceae; genus Acetatifactor; species Acetatifactor sp. Next base: position 1,874 of record NZ_CEWDFQ010000328.1, read on the forward strand.
AAGAATACACATAGTTTTCCCGCTCCTCCAAGCGCTCGCAGATTGCATAACAAGTGTTTTTTAATCCATTTCTCCTGAGATACCAGAATGCTTTTTTCAGATTGGAGCCATTTATCCTTCCCATCGATCCTCCGCGCACAACAAGCAGCCTCAAATTAAAGCAATGCCTTCAGATCCTCCGTGAGCTTTGCAACCTTTTGATCCGCATCCTCCAGGCTTGTGCCCTTTACGCCCATATAGAATTTAATCTTGGGCTCAGTGCCCGACGGGCGCGCACAGCACCATGCGTCGTCGGGGAGCTCAAAGTACAAAACATTAGACTTTGGCAGCCCTGTTGTGGTCTCTGCGCCTGTTCCCATATCCACAATGCGGTCCGTCTCATAATCCCTGAATTTTAACACCTTCAAGTCCCCAAAGGCCTTGGGCGGATTCTCACGCAGCTTATCCATGATCTGGGCAATCTGTCTGGAGCCGTCAATGCCTTTTAAGGTGATGGTGTACTGGGTCTCCTTGAAATAGCCGTACTTCTCATACAGATCCAGCATCATATCCCAAAGGGTCTTTCCCTGCTTCTTGCAGTATGCAGCCACCTCACACAGACACATTACCGCAACCACCGCATCCTTGTCCCTTGCGTGGGTGCCGGCCAGACAGCCGTAGCTTTCCTCTAAGCCAAACACATAATTGTTGCTGCCTGTCTGCTCAAAGAGCTTGATCTGTTCGCCGATATATTTAAAGCCCGTGAGCACCTCGATCAGCTTCACATGATAAGCTTCTGTAATAGGCTTTGTCATATTGGTGGTCACGATGGTGGTAACCAGGGCCGGATTTTCCGGCATAGTTTTTGTAGCGGTTTTCTCACGCAGAATATACTCTGCAATCAGCATGCCGGACATATTGCCCGTAAAGGCCACATATTCTCCGGTCTTTGTATTCTTTGCATATACGCCCAGACGGTCTGCATCCGGATCGGTAGCCAGCACAATATCCGCATCCTTTTCCTTTGCCAGACGCAGCGCATATGTAAAGGCTTTGGGGTCTTCCGGGTTCGGGTAATCCAAAGTGGTAAAGTCGGGGTCCGGCTTTTCCTGCTCAGGCACCACAAACACATGCTTGAAGCCAAGTTCGGACAAAATTCTTCTGACAGGCACATTTCCAGTTCCGCACAAAGGAGTATACACAATTCGGATGTGGTCTGCCATCTCCTGAATTACTTCGGGATGAATAATCTGCTTTTTCAGCTCCTCCATGTACTTGTCGTCGATTTCGCTGCCGATCACCTGATACAGCCCGGCCTTCAGCGCAGCTTCCTTGTCCATTGTCTTTACCGTGTGGTAATCCTTGATAGCCTGCACCTCTTCAATAATCTCCCGGTCCCTCGGAGCGGTAACCTGGGCGCCGTCCTCCCAGTATACCTTATATCCGTTATATTCGGGAGGATTATGGCTTGCGGTCACCACAATGCCCGCGGTACAGCCAAGAGTGCGCAGCGCGAAGGAAAGCTCCGGCGTAGGTCTTAAGGACTCGAAAACATAAGCCTTGATGCCGTTTGCCCCAAGACAGAG
>NZ_CEWDFQ010000329.1:0-3419 GCF_982438285.1 Acetatifactor sp.
CCTTTACCCTCTCCGGCTGGTGGGAGTACGACGAAGCCATTGTGGCAAACCATATTCTCATTCCGGAGAGCCGGGTAGATGAGATTCTGACACAGACCGGCGTGGACCCAAACAATCCTGCTGACGGCATGACAGGAACCTGGAATATGGAAGTGATGCTGAAAAACGGCGCCCGACACATTGAGCAGGATTTGAACCAGATTTTGGAAAACCACGGTTATCAGAATGAGGAAAGAGGAGACAACTACATTGACATTGGCGTTAACTGGGGCTATACCGGGGCGCGGCTTTCAGATGCGGCAGACCCCACAGCCATTTCCGCCATCGCCGCTGTGGCGCTCCTTATTATCTTCACCGGCTACCTTATCATCTATAACGTGTTTCAGATCTCCGTGGCCGGGGATATCCGGTTCTATGGCCTCTTAAAAACCATTGGCACTACGCCCAGACAGCTGCGGCGGATCATCCGCCTCCAGGCCCTGGCCCTCAGTATCGCCGGTATCCCAATAGGCTTGGTGCTGGGCTGGTTTGTGGGAGGGCAGCTGACGCCGGTGATTGTGGAACGGCTCAACGGAGTGGTAGCGCTTACCTCCCAGAACCCTCTGATCTTCGTCATTTCAGCCCTGTTCGCCCTGTTCACCGTGCTGCTTTCCTGCCGCAGGCCGGGGCGGATGGCGGCTAAGGTTTCCCCGGTAGAGGCGGTTCGCTACACCGAGGCCGGAAGCAGGAGCTCTTCAAAAGGCCGCAGGGCAAGAAAGGTAAGTCCCTTTACCATGGCCTGGGCAAACCTGGGCCGCAGTAAGGGGAAAACCACGGTGACTGTGATTTCCCTTTCCCTGGCGGTGGTGCTGCTTGCTGTGACCGTCAATTTCACCGGCGGCTTTGACATGGATAAGTATGTGTCCAGCTTTACGGCCAGCGACTTTATTGTGGCAGATGCGGCCAAATTTCAGACATCTACCGTAGGATTCAACACTGATATGGGCGTGCCGCAGACGGCAATAGACCAAATCAAGGCCCAGGGAGGCATCACAGACAGCGGCGTTGTGTATGGCCGGACCTCTCAAATGCTGGAGTATGTGGAGGAGGATTACTTCCGGCAGTTAAACCAGTATTTTTATACGCCGGAACAGCTGGACAACCTGATACGCCTTACGGACCGGAACGAGGAGGGCCTGCTGGCGGCTGATATCCAGCTTTCTGGTATGAGTCCCTTCGCCCTGGATCACCTTACTGTGCTGGAAGGAGATTTGTCGGCCCTTTATGAACCAGGCAGCCGCGCCATTGCAGCCGTGTACTCCGAGGATGACTACGGCAACGCTGACATGGACTCTCACTGGGCCAGATTGGGAGATATGGTAACCCTTCGGTATGTGGAGGAGTTGGAGTATTACGACCCCGATACCGGGGAGGCTTACGGAGACTATGAGGATGTGCCCCAGGGAGCAAACTTTGTAACCCGGCCTGTAAAATACCGGGATGCAGAGTATGAGGTGACCGCCCTGGTGACAGTGCCCTCGGCTCTTTCCTACCGCTACTATGGCAGCGACGAGTTTATTCTCAATGATGAGACCTTTGTGGCCGATACCGGCACGGATTCCGTCATGTACTATGCCTTCGATACCACCGATGATGCCAACGCCGCCATGGAGGAATTTCTGGCCGACTATACCGAGAATGTGAACCCTGCTCTTGACTATGAAAGTAAAGCTACCTACGCCGGAGAATTTGAAAGCATGCGCACCATGTTCCTGCTGCTGGGCGGGGCGCTGAGCTTCATCGTCGGCCTGGTTGGGATACTGAACTTTTTTAACGCCGTTCTCACCGGCATTATCGCCAGACAGCGGGAACTGGCGGTGCTTCAGTCCATCGGCATGACGGGAAAGCAGCTGCGGGCCATGCTGGTGTGGGAGGGACTGCTGTATGCTCTGGGGGCTGCAGGACTTGCTCTGGTCTTGACCCTTGTCCTTGGGCCGGTGGCTTTCCGGGCGGTGGAAGGACTGTTCTGGTTTTTCACCTATCGGCTGACCCTGACGCCTTTCCTGCTGGTGATTCCCTTATTCGCCCTGCTGGGAGCAGGTATCCCTGTTCTTACCGTTCGATTGGCGGCCAGACACACCATCGTGGAACGTCTGCGGGAAGAATGAGGCAGCTTAGTGTTTATTGAATACGGATGCTCCAAACCTGCGCCCGGACAGCTTCATGCTGTCCGGGCGTTTTTACGGTACACTGTCCGGCTTAACCGGCGTTGGAAATGCCAATATTATTTTTATGGAAAGTATACTTGACATTTCTATATATTGCAGTTATACTAAAAATGTAAAGCAAGCTTTACATAGAAAGGAGGTCAGTTATGAAAAACAGATTAGAAGAACTGCGAAAGGAGCGTGGCATTAAGCAGGAGGAGCTGGCGGCCATACTTGAAGTTTCCCGCCAAACCATTGGTTCATTAGAAAATGGCAGGTATAATCCATCTATTCTATTGGCGTTCAAAATTGCAAAATTTTTTGGATTAAGCATTGAAGATATTTTTATTTACGAGGAGGAAGCAAAATGAAGAAATCTACAAATTATATCATCGCCATAATTGGCATCGTTCTGGCAGCAGCGGGCTTATATTTGTTAAAAAGTGTAGAAAATCCCAGCCAGTTTCTGACTGCGCTGCCATATGTGTGTATCGGGTTTGGATGCGGTATTTTTGGACATGGAATGGGCAGTCTGATTGCAGACAAGGCTGTCAAAAGCGATCCCAGCGTACAAAAGCAGATGGAAATTGAACAAAATGACGAGCGGAATATAGCAATTTCCAACAGTGCCAAAGCAAAGGCTTATGACATCATGACATTTGTATTTGGGGCATTGATGGTTTCCTTTGCCCTTATGGAGGTGGACATTGTGCCCATTCTGCTTTTGGTTTTCGCTTATTTATTTGTACATGGATGTGCAGTTTATTATCGCATTAAGTATGATAAAGAAATGTAAAGATGTTGGGGGCAAAAGGTCTCCCAGTCACAAATTGTTAGAATTGTTTGCGGCTTCGGAGTCAAGTTGCTCCTGCAGATGACAAACAATTCTGACGATTCGTGATCGAAAACCCTTTTGCCCTTGCTTATGTACTTACCGCCGCATGGATGATGCCATAGCGGCGGCTTTGTCTTGCTTAATAGGTAAACAGCTGGGCCCAATAGTGAGTGCTTCCGTTCTGATAATGTCCAACGCCGATGGTGGTAAATCTTTCATTCAGGATATTGGCCCGGTGCCCGGCGCTGTTCATCCAGGCATTTACCACCTCCTCGGGAGAACGCTGTCCCCAGGCAATGTTTTCTCCTGCGCCCCTATAGGAAACATTCTGCTCCTTTAAAGCAGTGGAGAAGCTGCTGCCGTTGGGCCTGGTGTGAGAAAAGGAGGTTGCGATTTCC
>NZ_CEWDFQ010000330.1:0-3418 GCF_982438285.1 Acetatifactor sp.
GTCATAATACAACTAAATAATTCTTAATTTTAACTTACAATTTGTTACAAATTTGTAGTAAATATGTAATTTTCCTGATTGCCATATGACGGGCCATGCTTTACAATAAGAGCAAAAGATGAAAAGACTTCGGAATGGAGATTTGTGTAAAAAATATGAAAGAACAGCTCTACACCATCCCTCTCAACGATGCGGTAAATGCCGGGGATGAATGTCCCTTTTGTTATATCGAGCGCAGCGTGGAACAGGATCTGCTTGATTTTGTGCTGGGAAGCGGCTCCTCCTATATGGAAGCGGATATCCGGGAGATTACGGACAAGATGGGCTTTTGCAGAACGCACTTCCAGAAAATGTTCGACTATGGAAACACTCTGGGAAATGCCTGGATTTTAAAAACCCATTATCAGAAAATGATCGGGGAAATGAAACAGCAGTTTGCCGGTTTTCGTCCCGGTAAATCCTCCCTGAAGGACAAATTCCGCAAGGCCGCCTCGGATGCCAACCCCATCGGCATGTGGATTGCGCAAAAGGAAGCCTCCTGCTATATCTGCAGTCAGTTTCAGGACACCTATGCAAGATATCTGGATACCTTCTTTTACCTGTTTAAACAGGATTCTGCCTTTCGTGAAAAAATAAGGAACAGCAAGGGCTTTTGCCTGCACCATTTCGGAGATTTATGCCAGGGCGCCGATGAAAAGCTCTCCCAAAAGGAAAAAGAGGCCTTTTATGAAATGGCTCTGCCTCTCATGGAGGAAAACATGGAACGCATTTCCGGCGACGTGGCCTGGCTGGTGGAAAAGTTTGACTATCGAAACCGTGATGCGGATTGGAAAAATTCCAAGGATGCCATCCAGCGGGGGATGCAGAAACTAAAGGGCGGGTATCCCGCAGACGGACCCTACCGCATGAACAAGTAAATCCTTGTCTGCTAAGTAACCCGCTGCAAAAGCTGTTTCATCATATCCAGATAGCCTGCGATTTCTTCATACAGCATTTCCGGCTGAAAAGAGGTGTCCAAAAAGCGCTGGGTCATCAACCCCTTCGAGGTAAAATCCAGCATTTTGCGCAGCTTTACGCCGTCAATCCCCTCGGGAAGCGCCGTGAGATCGGCCTGACTGTTTATGGTTTCATAGACATCCAAAAGCTCGTTCTTTTTCTCCTCCACCGCAAGCAGCGCTTCCTTTACATCCTCCGCCATGGAACGGTTTAAGAACTGCTGCATATAGGGATATGCGCGCAGGGCGTGCATGCGCGCGCATTCCGTCTGCTTCATCAGCTCGAACAAATCCCTCTCATTTCGGTCTACACAGGCCTTTATCTCCAATATCATATAACGCACGCTGTATTCGTATACAAAGGCGTAAACCCCCAGCTTACTCTCAAAATAGTGAAACAAAAGCCCCTTGCTGATGGATGCCTCCCGCACAATATCGTCCGTGCTGGCATGGCGGTAGCCATGAAGGGCAAACATCTTCAAAGCAGCGTTTATCATCCTATCCTGCTTCTCCTTCTTCAAGTCGAAAAACTTGTCATTCATGAAATGGCTCCTTCCTTCAACTACCTATCTTATCACAGGCGCCGGGAAAACAAAATATTTTTCAGAAATTTAATACATATTCTCTTTTCATTTCCACAAAATAGTATTAATATATTACTGTAAAGAATAAATGGAAAGGAGCAACCCATGGCAAAGAAATTTGGCAAGTTCTTACTCTTCACCGCCGCAGTGGGCACAGCGGCTGCCGCTGTTTATTACTATATGAAGAAAAAGGATGCTGATCTGTCGGTGTCCGATGAAGATGACGAAGATTATGACGATTTCAGCGATGATTTAGATGACGATGCGGATTCCTCCTCCCGCAGCTATGTCCCTCTAAATAGAGACGCGTCCGAAGAAGCCTCTTCCGATTCCGACGCAAAGGAAAACGGCGGCGAGGATTTCACGCCTCTGTCTGAACAGATAAAGGAAGCCGCTCACAAAACGGAAGAAAAACTGGAGGAGACAGTGGAGGAATTTTTTGACGAAGAGGACACAAACGAAGAGGAGCCTCCCATTAAAGATAATTAATTGCAAAAAGAAGCTGCAGGAGCTTTCATAGCCAAGCCTCCTGCAGTTTTTTGATTCCCCCGGCAATCTGTCCGTCCGTCAGGCCTCCGAAGCCCAGCAGCACCGCAGCTTTTTCATATTTTCCGCTCTCTGAATCCACCAGACTGTCCGAGAGTCCATACACCTTCACCCCTTTTGCCGCAGCCCTTTTTATCAGCTCCTCCTCCGACACCTGGCCTTTGGCCGTCAAAAGCAGATGCAGTCCGGCGTGCTCCCCCGATATTTGAAAATGCTTCTGAAAAGGCTTTAGTCCCTCCAGTAAAAGCTCATGCTTTCCCCGGTAGATTTTCCGCATCTTATTCAAGTGACGTTCAAAGCTGCCATCCTGAATAAACTCATTCAATATCCTCTGGTCAATACGGGACACAGTGCAGGAGTAAAACCAGCACTCCCTTTGATAACGCTTAAGCAGCGTCTCGGGCAGAACCATGTAGCTTACCCGGATAGCAGGTGCAATGGCCTTGGAAAAGGTGCCGATATAGATCACCTTGTCGTGATCATCCGATGCCTGCAGCGACGGCACGGGCTTTCCCCGATATCGAAATTCACTGTCATAATCGTCCTCAATCAAATATCTCTCCGGCTCCCTGGCAGCCCAGTTGAGCAGCTCCGCCCTGCGTCCTATGGGCATTACCGTCCCCGTTGGAAACTGGTGGGAGGGCATCACATAGGCTACGCTCACATTTTCCTTTTCCAGGCCGGACACCATCATTCCATTTTCATCCATATCCACAACAAAAATGCGATAGGCAAAGGACTGGAAAATACGGTAGGCCCGCTTATAGGTGGGATTCTCCATGGCAATACGCACATGTCTCCCCAAAATTTTTTCCAAAAGCATCAGCAGATAATCGTTTCCCGCACCCACGATAATCTGCTCCGGCCTGCAGTTCACACCCCTGGAGGAATGGAGATATCTGTTTATGGTAAGACGCAGGTCATAGTCTCCCTGGGCCTCCCCCTGGGAAAACAATTCACTGTTTCCGTAATTTAAAATGTTTTTGGTAATTCTTTTCCAAACTCCAAAGGGAAAGCCAGACATATCAATGCCGTTTGGTGAAAAGTCAAGAAGAGGCTCCGGCGCCCCCTGCTCCTTTTCTTTTGGCTTTTCCTCCGGTCTAAATGGAGAAACCTCCCCTGAAAAAGCTTTTATGCCTTCTTCTGAATGTTCCCCTTCCATCAAGAAAAGCTCCTCTAAAGGGCACACAAAGTATCCCTTGTAAGGCCTCGCCTCAATATAGCCTTCGCTGACAAGCTGGTCATAGGCATATTCCACGGTGCTTCTGGCTACCTGCAGATATTCAGCCAGAG
>NZ_CEWDFQ010000331.1:0-3412 GCF_982438285.1 Acetatifactor sp.
TATAAAAACCAAATATTAAAACAACATTAGAATCAAATATTTTTTTTCGGAATGGAAAAAATAAAGCAGCTTCCCTCTCCTAACTGGCTTTTCACCGTGATTTGCCCGCCGTGAAACTGGGCAATCTGCCACACCATAGAAAGCCCAAGCCCACTGCCTCTGCCTGTCCTGGAAGCGTCCACCTGATAAAACCGGGAAAAAATTTTTTCCTGATCCTCGTCGGCAATGCCGATTCCATTATCCGCCACGAGAAGCCGTATCTCCTTTTCGTCCTCCTCCAGAGTGACCCGGATTTCTCCATTTTCCCTTCCATAGCGGTATGCGTTGGTAATCAGATTTACAAGCAGTCTGGAAAGCAGGCTTCTGTTGCCTTCCACAAGCACGCCTTCCTGAATCCTGCTGGTGAGCTGAATCCCCTTCTCCTGCACCAGTGCCATATCCTCGCAGACCGACGCGGCAAGCTCCGATAAATCTACAATCTCCCTTCCAAAGCTCTCTGCCTTACCCTCCAGCCTTGTAAAATCCAGCATGTCCCGAATCAGTCCCGACATCCTGCTGCCTTGTCTGTGTATCACCTCCAGCGCTTCCTGGTACTCTTCCACACTTCTTGGCTTTTCCAGTGTATATTCACACTGGGCCATAATCACCGACATGGGAGTTCTCAGTTCATGGGAGGCATCGGAGGTAAAACGTCTCTCCGCTTCAAAGGAGTCATCCAGCCGTTCAAACATCTGATTGAAATTATCTGCAAGCTCATGAAGCTCATCCTTGCCCTCACCCAGCTCTATCCTTTTTTTCAGATCACCGCCCTGGCGTATCTGGGCTGCTGCGGCAGAAATCTTCTGAATGGGCTTTAACGCCCTTCCTGCCACCATGTATCCTCCCACAATGGCCAAAATCGCAAGGGCCGGAAGCAGGATGATGGAAAGACCTGTAATGGCGGAAAGCTGCGACTCCCCCTGTCTCTCTGACACAATTCCACGCAGCCATAAGCCCTCCAGTCCATCCCTTGTCAGCTCTTTATCATAAATATAGTACAGCGTTCCATTCACCCGAAGACTCTGAATCTCTCCATCCAAAAATGCCAGCTTTGACGTACCAGGGAAAATAGGGTTTTCTCCATACAACAGACTGCCGTCAGCATACACTAACGAGGTATATACCTCGTTTACCGCGTCAAGGAAATCATCGTCAATCTCCAAAAATCCGCTACCATAAACAATGTAGTGATCCCAGTCATTTGCATACCGGCTCATGTCACCTGCTTTAAAAAACGCTATTTCGTCCACATTATCCATCACCGTCTCTACCAGGTTGTCCCGTATTGTTTTTTGAATCACAGAATTGCTTACAGACAAAATAGCCGCAAACAGGAGAACAGAATTTAAAAACAAAGCCGCTGCAAACCAGATGGTTACTTTCAATCTTATGGACAATCTCTTCATTTACAGTCCTTCCTTCAGCACATAGCCTCTGCCGCGGAGGGTATGTATCAGCTTTGTCTCATGACCGCTGTCAATCTTTTTGCGCAGGTAGCTGATATATACATCCACCACGTTGGTGCCGCCCTCGTAGTCATAATTCCAAATGTGATCTTCAATTCTTTCCCTGGACAGCACCACGCCCTTATTGTACATAAGATACTCTAACAGTGCATATTCCTTGGCCGAAAGTATAATCTCTTTTCCAGCCCGCTTTACCTCATGGGTTGCAGTGTCCAGGGTCAAATCTGCCACAGCCAGCACGCTGCTGGATTTTCCGAAGACGCTTCTGGTTATAGCCCGCAGTCTGGCTCCCAGCTCCTCAAAGGAAAAAGGCTTTACCAGATAATCGTTTGCACCGCTGTCCAATCCGGTTACCTTGTCCAATACCGCATCCCTGGCTGTCAGAATCAGCACAGGCGTCTGGTTTCCCTCCTGTCTGATTTTCTTAAGCAATGTGATTCCATCCATCTTCGGCATCATGATATCCAAAATAGCCGCATCGTATGTTGTGCTTCTAAAATGCTCCAGAGCCTCAAGACCGTCATAGCAGCTGTCCACTCCATACCCATCCGATGTAAGCTTCTGGCTGATGATACGGTTCAAATCCTTCTCGTCCTCAGCAAGCAGTATTCTCATTGCCATCCCTCCGTATTCTAATCACACACATCTTAAACCTATTATATAAAAAAGCTTTCCCAAAGTCCATTTTTAAATCTCATTCCGAAAAACAAAAATCCCCTTGGGGAGAAGTCTCCTCCTCCCCAAGGGAATCACTATTTAAGATATCAGTCTCAGCCTTCAATTGCAATATACTTGTTCTCTTCCACGGCTTTGGGCTGCTCTTTAGGCACGCTCAGCTTCAAAATACCGTGCTCATATTTCGCTTTGATATCCTCCTGGCGCAGATTCTCGCCCACATAGAAGCTTCTGCTCATGCTGCCCGCATAACGCTCCTGACGGATATATTTGCCCTTTTTATCCTCTTTATCCTTGTCAAGACCCTTGGAGGCGGTAACGGTCAGGTAGCCATTCTCCAGCTTTGCATTAATCTCCTCTTTCTTAAAGCCAGGCAGATCAATATCCAGCTCATAGCCCTCGTCCGTCTCCCGGATGTCCGTCTTCATCATATTTTTCGCATGCTTGCCGTACAGAGGATTTTTCCTCCCAAAGAATTCGCTTTCAAACGGAAAGCTAAACCAATCATCATCAAATAAATTTTCTCCAAAAACACTAGGCATCAACATAAGTCATCTCTCCTTTTCTTCTTTCTATTTTCTTTCACAATTCAGATTTTATTCAATGGCAATGTAATTATTCTGAGTAACGGCCTTTGCTTCCTTCTTGGGAACACTCAGCCTCAGAATACCATTCTCATATTTTGCCTTCACGTCATCCTGAGTCACATTCTCACCCACATAAAAGCTTCTGCTCATGCTGCCTGCATAACGCTCTCTGCGGATGTACCTTCCGGACTTCTCATCCTTTTCATCCTTATCAAGTCCCTTGGCTGCGGAAACAGTAAGATAACCATCCTTCAGCTCGACGCTCACTTCCTCTTTCTTGAAGCCTGGCAGGTCAATGTCTACTTCATAGCCATCATCCAGCTCTTTTACATCTGTCTTCATCATGTTCTTTGCATTCTTGCCGTACAACGGATTCTTCTTCCCAAAAAATTCATCCCCAAAAGGAAAACTCATCATTTCATCAAATAAATCTTCTCCCAAAATACTAGGTCTCAACATAAGTCATATCTCCTTCCATAACTAAATCTTTTAGCACTATCGGAGAAATCCGAGGTGTTGCTTTTTCACATTGGATTGGGAATTGCTTTCTTTTTATTCCCTTTCCTTTGTTCTAAATGTAATATAACACTTGTTGTTAGCACTGTCAATAGGTGAGTGCTAATTCTTTTGTGAAGATTTTGTGAA
>NZ_CEWDFQ010000332.1:0-3360 GCF_982438285.1 Acetatifactor sp.
GCCTTGGAGAATCTGCGGCAGCGGAAAGGAAAAGATACAGGCTGGAGGTTTTTAGGAGAAGAAAAATGTTTGACAAGCTGGAAGATTTATTAATTCGTTTTGAGGAGATTATGAGTGAGCTCCATGAGCCGACGGTGGCCAACAATCAGGAGCGGTTTCGAAAGCTGATGAAGGAGCAGAGCGATTTGACTCCTATCGTAAACGCCTATACGGAATACAAAAAGTGCAATCAGGAAGTTGCGGATTCTCTGGCAATGCTGGAAGAGGAAAATGATGAAGAAATGCGGGAGATGATCAAGGAGACCCTGAGTGAAAACAGGAAAAGGGCAGAGGAGCTGGAGCAGGAGCTGAAGGTGCTGCTTTTGCCCAAGGACCCCAATGACGATAAAAACGTGATTGTGGAAATCCGCGCAGGGGCAGGAGGAGACGAGGCCGCTTTGTTTGCCGCAGAAATCTACCGTATGTATGTGCACTATGCGGAGGGACACCGCTGGAAGGTGGAGACCCTCAACGTGGATGAAATTGGGATCGGCGGCATGAAAGAAGTCCAGTTTATGATTACAGGACAGGGCGCGTATTCCAGAATGAAGTATGAAAGCGGCGTTCACCGGGTACAGCGTGTGCCGGAGACGGAGAGCGGTGGCCGCATTCACACCTCAACCATCAGCGTGGCGGTAATGCCTGAGGTGGATGAGGACATTGACATTGTGATTGACGACAAGGATATCCGTATCGATGTGATGCGCGCGTCCGGAAACGGCGGACAGTGCGTCAACACCACTGACTCCGCAGTGCGGCTGACCCACTACCCCACAGGAATTGTGGTGTACAGCCAGACGGAGAAGTCACAGCTGCAAAACAAGGCAAAGGCTTTTGCCCTTCTTAAGGCAAAGCTCTACGATCTGGAGCAGCAGCAGAGACACGACGCTGAGGCGGAGCTTCGCCGCAGCCAGATCGGAACGGGAGACCGCTCAGAAAAAATACGAACCTATAATTTCCCTCAGGGGCGCGTTACCGACCACCGTATCGGACTGACCCTCTATAAGCTGGATAAGGTGATGAACGGCGACATCGAGGAGATTATTGATGCCTGCATCGCAGCCGACCAGGCGGCAAAGCTGGCAAAGATGAATGAAGAGTAGGCGCCGCCTGGTCGGCTTGGACCAAGGCGGCAAAGCTGGCAAAGATGAATGAAGAGTAGGCGCCGTATGGAGAATACCCCTTTATTGGAAACGGAGCGGCTGATTCTAAGGAGGTTTACGCCCATGGATTTGGATGCTCTGTTTGCCATTTTTGCAGACGAAGAAGTGAATACTTATCTTCCATGGTTTCCTTTAAAAACCATGGAGGAGGCCCGGACATTTTATGAGGAACGGTATGCTGCAGCATACAAGGAGTCTGCGGGATACCGTTATGGCATCTGTCTGAAGGAGGACAATGTTCCCATAGGATATGTGAATGTGAGTATGGATGACAGCCATGATTTAGGCTATGGGCTTCGAAAGGATTTTTGGCACAGGGGAATTGTCACGGAGGCGGCCTGGGCAGTGATAAAGCAGGTAAAGAAGGACGGTCTGCTCTACCTGACAGCCACCCATGACAGGGAAAACCCGCGCAGCGGACAGGTAATGCGGCGGCTGGGGATGCTTTATCAGTATTCCTATGAGGAGCAGTGGCAGCCCAAGGATATCCCGGTTTTGTTCCGGATGTATCAGCTGAATCTGGATGGCAGACAGGACAGGGTATATCGAAAATATTGGGACAGGGCAGAGGTACGTTTAATCGAAGCGGGCCTTTCAGGACAAGCGGATTTGTGACGGTTTAGAATGGAGGGAAAAAGTGAAGGGATATTGGGCAGGAAGCGCAGCGTTTCTGTGCGCTTTGCTGTTTGCAGGCTGCGGCGCCGAAAAACAGCCGGTTACTTTAGAGGAAATGGAAGAAGCAGCGCCGGTTTCCTATGTGGGAACCTGGCAGCTGGACGGACAGAGAACCAATGAGAGCCTGACAGCCTATGCTTCTTTGCAGGAGATGTTTGGCACAGGTCTGTCCACCTATGGCGCTTCCATGGAAATAAATGAGGATCACAGCTTCAGCTATTACATTGGCGCAGGAATCGGAGGAGAGGGACAGTGGGAATTAGAAGAGAATACTCTCAGGGCTTATGTCACCCCTTACATGGAGGAGGGGGAAAGCCAGCTTTTGCTGACGCCGGCAACGGAGGAGGAAGAGACCTTCTTGACTATGGATTTTGACGGGGAAACCCTGTATTGGAGCTGCGAGAAGTAACAGGCTGCTTCCTTTCAGGAAGCAGCGGAAAGAAACTTGGAGGAGAAAGAATGCTGACGGTATTATGTTATGAAAAATGCAGCACCTGCAAAAAGGCGCTGAAATGGCTGGACGAGCATCAGATTGCCTATGAGGAGCGTCCCATAAAGGAGAAGCATCCCAGCCTAAAGGAGCTTCGGGAATGGCAGGAAAAGAGCGGGCTGCCTTTAAAGCGGTTTTTTAATACCAGCGGGAATCTGTATAAGGAGCTTGGGCTGAAGGAGAAACTGCCCGGGATGTCTGATGAAGAACAGCTTGCGCTGCTTTCCACGGATGGAATGCTGGTAAAGCGTCCTCTTTTGGTGGGAGAGGATTTTGTTCTTGTGGGCTTTAAAGAGGAAGAATGGGAGCAGAGGCTGGGAAGCTTATGAAACAAGAGAATGCGGGCCAGATGTCGGAGTCAAGGCGTCTGGCCGTTATATTGGCCGTTTCCGGAGGGTTGATGGATGCCTACACCTATCTGTTAAGAGAGAAGGTGTTTGCCAATGCCCAGACGGGAAACATCCTGCTTTTTGGAGTGAATCTCTCAGAGGGCAGTTTCCGGGAGGCTTTACGGTATTTTTTCCCGGTACTGGCTTTTGCCTTAGGCATTGTGACAGCAGAGCTGATCAGGCATTTTTTTCCAGAGGGAAAGGGATTTCACGGGAGACAATGGGCGGTGCTTACAGAATGTGTGATTTTGTTTTTTGTAGGGCTTATGCCTCTTACATACAACGGGTTTGCCAATGCCATGGTTTCCTTTGCCTGCGGCATTCAGGTGGAGAGCTTTCGCAAGGTGAAGGGAAATGCCTGTGCCACCACCATGTGCATTGGAAATTTCCGCTCCGGCACACAGGCTGTCTGCGACTTTTTATTTTCAGGAGAACGGTCCAGCCTGCTTAAGGGGCTGGCCTATTATGGCATTATTGCAGCATTTGCCTTTGGCGCCGTTGTGGGGAATGCTGCCGTAAAGCTGCTTGGGCAGCAGGCTGTATGGTGCAGCAGTCTGCTGCTTGTGCTGAGTTTTATTGTGATGTTTCAGAAACAAGATAAAAA
>NZ_CEWDFQ010000333.1:0-3359 GCF_982438285.1 Acetatifactor sp.
TTTCCATCCAGATCAAACTGCTTTAAATAATTTCTGACTGCATCTACAGACATTTATTCTTCCTCTTCTTCCTTGGGCATATTGATTTCCTTTTCTTCGTCGTCCAAAACATCGTTATATGCCGCATTATTTACCTTTTCAGAAATCTCCTCAAGAGCGTCGTCCACATTGTCAAATTCCTGATCCCCGTTGGAAACCTTCTCCCGCACCTTGGCAATCTGGGCCACCTTGACACCCTCATCCAGATGAATCATTTTCACCCCTGAGGTGATTCTTCCCATGGTGGAAATATCCTGCATCCGAAGCTGGATAATGATGCCTTCCGTGGTGATCATCATAATTTCATTGTCGTCATTGACCGCCTTGACGCCCACCACATCTCCGGTTTTCTCTGTGATCTTATAGCATTTAACGCCCTTTCCGCCTCTCTTCTGCACAGTAAATTCATCAAGATAGGTTCTCTTTCCCATGCCGTTTTCCGATACGATCAAAAGAGAGTCTCCCTGAGTCTGCAGCTGCATGCCTACGATTTCATCCCCGTCGGACAAATTCATGCCAATCACACCCATGGAGGTTCTTCCCGTAGGGCGCACATCCGTCTCCTGGAACCGGATACACATTCCCTGTCTGGTCACAAGAAAAATTTCACTGGTGCTGTCCGTGGTCTTTACCTCAATCAGCTCATCGTCATCCTTTAAATGAATGGCTGCAAGGCCGTTTTTCCGTACATTGGAAAATTCCATCAGGGAGGTTTTCTTTACGATTCCCTTCTTGGTCACCATAAACAAGTTTTTCTGGCCGTCGTATTCCCGAATGGGTATCATAGCCGTTATCTTTTCTCCTGGAGAAAGCTGCAAAAGATTGATAATGGCAGTCCCTCTGGCGGTCCGCCCCGCCTCCGGAATTTCATAGGCCTTCAACCGGTACACTCTTCCTAAACTGGTAAAGAAATGCAGATAATGATGGGTTGTGGTCATAAGAAGATCCTCTATGTAGTCATCCTCTATGGTCTGCATTCCCTTGATTCCCTTGCCGCCTCTGTTCTGGGCCTTAAAATTATCCACGGTCATACGCTTGATATATCCAAGGCTTGTCATGGCGATCACTGTGTTATCCATTGGAATCAAATCCTCCATGGAAATATCAAATTCATCATATCCAATCTTGCTTCTTCTTTCATCGCCGTATTTTTCGCTGATCATCAGCATTTCTTCTTTGATTACTTTTAAAAGAAGCTTTTCATCTGCAAGAATTGCTTTCAATTCTCCAATCTTAATCTGCAGCTCCCTGTGCTCATTTTCAATCTTTTCTCTTTCCAGACCTGTGAGGGCACGGAGCCGCATGTCCACAATGGCCTGAGCCTGTGCGTCCGAAAGCGCAAAGCGCTCCATCAGCCTTTCCTTTGCTATCTGAGCATTCTGGCTGCTTCGGATAATAGAAATCACTTCATCAATAAAATCCAGAGCCTTTAAGAGTCCCTGCAGGATATGATCCCTTTCCTCAGCCTTGTTGAGATCATATTTTGTCCTTCTGGTGACAACCTCCTCCTGATGCTTCAGGTAATAAGTCAGCATATCCAGAAGGTTCATTACCTTAGGTTCATTGTTCACCAGAGCCAGCATAATCACACCAAAGGTGTCCTGAAGCTGTGTATGCTTAAAGAGCTGATTCAGCACCACATTGGCGTTGGCGTCTCTTCTCAGCTCGATCACCACGCGCACGCCCTCTCTGTTGGATTCATCCCTGATATCCACAATGCCTTCAATCTTTTTCAGCTTTACAAGCTCTGCTATCTTGATGATGAGATTTGCCTTATTCACCATATAGGGAAGCTCTGTGGCAACAATCTGGCTTTTTCCGTTGGGAAGGGTCTCAATATCGGTCACCGCCCGAACCCTGATTTTTCCGCGGCCGGTTCTGTAAGCCTCCTCACAGCCTCTGGTTCCCAGAATCAGTCCGCCCGTGGGGAAATCAGGAGCCTTCACAATGGGAAGTATTTCCTCAATGGTGGTGGCTCTTTCCTCATTTACCTTATTGTCAATTATCTTTACCACTGCATTCACTACCTCACGCAGATTATGAGGTGGAATATTGGTAGCCATTCCCACCGCAATGCCGGTGGTGCCGTTTACCAAGAGATTGGGGTAACGGCTGGGAAGCACCACGGGCTCTTTTTCCGTATCGTCAAAGTTTGGCGCAAAATCTACGGTATCCTTATTGATATCAGCCAACAGCTCCATGGAAATTTTGGAAAGCCTTGCCTCCGTGTAACGCATAGCGGCCGCGCCGTCTCCGTCCATGGAACCGAAATTGCCGTGTCCGTCCACAAGAGGATATCTGGTCGACCATTCCTGAGCCATATTTACCAGGGCGCCATATATGGAACTGTCTCCGTGAGGGTGGTACTTACCCATGGTATCACCCACAATACGGGCGCTTTTACGGTGTGGCTTATCAGGGCCATTGTTCAATTCTATCATGGAATACAGAACTCTTCTCTGTACAGGCTTCAAACCGTCCCGCACATCAGGAAGAGCCCTGGAAGCGATTACGCTCATGGCGTAATCGATATAAAAGGTTTCCATGCGCTCCTTCAAATCCACTTCGTGGATTTTATCCACCTCAGACTCCGGATTCTTGTCAAAAATATCGTCGTTCATACTTCCTCTTTCTCGCCTTTCGGCAAACTATTATATATCCAGATTTTTTACAAACTTTGCATTTTCCTCGATAAATTCCCGTCTGGGCTCTACCTTGTCTCCCATAAGAGTGGTAAAGGTGAGATCGATTTCCGACTCCATTTCCTCGTCATAATTTACGCGCAGCAAAATTCTCCGTTCCGGGTCCATGGTAGTCTCCCAGAGCTGTTCCGCGTCCATCTCTCCAAGACCCTTATAACGCTGAATTTTGTTGCTCTGATCCCTTCCCACTTCCTTCAAGATCGCATCCAGCTCCTCATCGCTGTAGGCGTACCATACCTTTTTATTTTTTTCAAGCTTATAGAGAGGAGGCTTTGCAAGGAAAACATGGCCCTCCTTGATCAGATCCGGCATAAAGCGGTAGAGGAACGTAAGCAGAAGGGTACTGATATGAGCCCCGTCCACATCCGCATCTGTCATGATAATGATCTTGTCATAGCGAAGCTTTGTGATATCGAAATCCTCGTGAATACCTGTACCGAAGGCAGTAATCATAGCCTTGATCTCTGCATTTGCATAAATCTTATCCAGCCTTGCCTTTTCCACATTCAGAATTTTTCCGCGCAGTGGCAGAATTGCCTGGGTTGCACGGGAACGGGCTGTCTTTGCGCTTCCTCCTGCGGAATCTCCCTCCACAATGTAAATCTCACAGTTTTTAGG
>NZ_CEWDFQ010000334.1:0-3342 GCF_982438285.1 Acetatifactor sp.
GCTGAATTGTCTGGCATAGACGATAAACGCGGAAATAACACCTACAGAAATCAGCCCATGGATGGAAAAATATCCCCCGAAAGCTGCAATGATAACGAACCCGATATTGCCGATACAGTTCATGACCGGCCCCATGACGCCGCTGAAAACATCGGTCCTAATTCCTGCTTTGGTCAGGGAATCTGCTGTCTTACAGAAATCCTCCATGGTAATTTCCTGGTGATTATAGGCCACAACTGTATGGTAACCGGACACCATCTCTTCCACCGTCCCGTTGAGCCGTCCAAGCAGCATCTGTCTTCTTCGCGAAAACCTGCGCACCTTCGCTGAAAGAAGCTTGGTTGCCCCCAGCGTCAGAATTACCGTTACACAGCTCAAAAGAGCAAGCTGCCAGCAGTACCACAGCATGATAGCCACTGTTCCGATGATCGTAAGGACGCCCGAAAACAGGGAGGGCAGCGACTGGGAGACCGTAGAGGAAATATTTTCAATATCATTGGTCATACGGCTCATAACATCGCCGTGAGAATGGGTATCCAAATACCGGACGGGAAGATCCATTATTTTCCCGAACAGCTCCTCCCGCATCCGCCGCACAATACGCTGACTGAGCTTTGCACTGATCAGCCCCTGCAGCAGCTGGCCTGCGCTGTAAAGAAGATAAACCACAAGCATGAAAAATACAGCATAGAAAAGATTACCCGCTCTCGTTCCTGCAATGATATCAATGGCATTACTCTGCAGACTGGGCGCATAAACGCCGCAGAAAGTTCCAAAAATCACAACGGCCAGCATGACAGCCGCCATTATTTTCTCCCTGACAAAGTAGACGACAATCCGTTTCAGTGTGGCGCCCACATTTTCGGCATGCTCCACCTCCATAAAGCGCTCGTGGCGATTCATGCCCGGAATGTTTCTCTCCGGCAATTTCTGTTTTTCAGGCGTACTCATGCGCAACCTCCTCTCCCATTTGAGAATCATAAATATCCCGATATACCGCACAGGACCTGAGCAGTTCCTCATGTGACCCACAGGCTGCAATCCGTCCCTTTTCCAAAACCACAATCCTGTCCGCCTGGCGTACTGAGACAATTCTCTGTGCAATGATAATCTTTGTGCTATGGGGACTTGCCTTTTTCAGCGCCTCATGCAAAGCGGCCTCGGTTTTCAAATCCAGTGCGCTGGCAGAATCGTCCAGGATCAGAATTTCCGCCGATTTCAAAACAGCCCGTGCAATAGATAAACGCTGTTTCTGGCCGCCGGACAGGCTCATCCCCCGTTCCGCCACAAGGGTTTGATAGCCATCAGGCGAAGCGGAAATAAAATCATCCGCCTGGGCTGTTACAGCTGCCGCTTTGATCTGTTCTTCTGAAGCATCCGGCGCACCCCATGCAATATTTTCCCGGATCGTCGCACCAAACAGTTCGCTTTTCTGCAGCACCACCGCCACCTTTTCCCGCAAAACCTTTTGTCTGTATTTTCTCACGTCCACGCCGTCTACCAGCACAGCCCCTTGCGTAACGTCATAAAACCGGGGAATCAAATGGATCAGCGAGGTTTTTCCGCATCCGGTGGCCCCCATGACAGCAATGGTTTCTCCGGGAGATACCGTCAGATTAATGTGGTCAAGCACAGGCTGGCTGCTGCCCGGATAGGCAAAGGATACATCCTTAAATTCCACTGCTCCCCGCGTTATCGTTTTCCCTTCAAAGCTGCCATCCTCCAAAGCTGGAACGCTTTGCAGAATCTCCTTGACACGCTTCCACGATGCCATACCTCTTGAAATATTTTGGATCAACATCACAAGCATCAAAATACCGTTCAGAAGCTGTGTGGTATAGGTAATTGCCGCCATAATGACTCCCGGCGTTGTTTCGCCGCTTCCCGCCTGAAAAGCTCCTATCAGCAGAATTATGGCAGCCACAATATACATAAGCCCGTTGATGGCGGGATTCATAAAGGCAAAAATCACAAGCACCTTAAGCTGCGTCTTTACAAGTTCACCATTGGCCTTCCCAAACCGCATCTTTTCATAGACTTCCCGCACACACGCCTTAATGGTTCTGATACCGGAAATATCCTCCTGCATAATCTCGTTCATGGAGTCCAGCTGCGCCTGAAGCCTAAAAAATAATGGATTTGCCTTCACCATGCAGAAAGCAAGGCATCCCACAATCACCGGGAAAGCGCAAAGCACAACCATTCCAAACATATGGTTTAAGCAAAACATACAGTATATACTTCCAAAGGTAAGCATGGAGGTACGGATCATTCCCCGCGCAAACAAAGATACAAAGTTCTGTACCTGGGTGATATCATTGGTCACTCTGGTTACCAGCGCACCTGCGCCAAAATCATCCATCTGGGGAAAAGAAAATGTCATGATCTTGCGAAAGCAATCCTTTCGAATCTCATTTCCGATATTCTGCGCCGACATATGGACAAACGCATTGTTGAGCGAGCCGCTAAGACCGCCGAACAAAACCAGCCCGATCATCCCAAGCCCAAGCTGCCAGATCAGACGCAGATCGCCAACATTATTATTGTTTAATCCCAGTACTCCTTCATCTACAATCCGGCTCATGATTCCAGGCTGAACCAAATCCATAGACACCTCGCCAATCATAAAAAGCCCGGCAAGAATGACAAAGAAAAGGTATTGCTTTACATATCTCCACATAGCCTATTCTCCTTCGCTCTTCCGGTTTTTGCTGCCGCGCCCATGCCTCCCACAGCCATGCTTCCGCAGACCTTCACACGCCCCCTGATAACGTTCCGACCAGTCCCGATTAAGCTTCTCAAGCTTCTCAAGCAATTCCGCCTTTTCTCTCTGCGTCAGGCAGGAAAACATTTCCTCATGACGCCTGATCCGCTGTGTTTTTGCCTCCTCCGCGCGTGCTTTTCCCTCCTGCGTAAGGATGATATCGGTGATTCTTCTGTCTGCTTCACTGGGAATGCGCCTGATATATCCCGCATTTTCCAGCTTTGCAGCCACTTCGCTGACCGACCCCGGCTGAATACCCAGCCTGTGGGTGAGCTCCCGCTGCGTGACAGTGCCGCCCAGCTCATTCAGAACCATCAGAGTACGCCTTTGGCTTCCTTTTCCTTCATATAAAGAACGCATCACATGACTTAAATCACGCAGATTCATAATAATTTTATCATTGACATCCTCACCTTCATAGCGTGATTGACATTCCGTACTTTGTTCCTGGCTTTTTTCGTCATTTTGCATTTCTCAGTCTCCTTATCAAATATTTTGGTACCTTAATATTTTACCTGGTTTTTTTGCAAAATGTCAAGGTACCTTAATAATATTTGAAAATTTTGTGCATTTTTCCC
>NZ_CEWDFQ010000335.1:0-3332 GCF_982438285.1 Acetatifactor sp.
GGGGTGCACACCGAGGAGGGACAGATCATTAAAAAGTACCGCCGTTATAAAGAGGTGATAGGGAAGTATGCACCCATTCCCAAGGTGGAATTTTCTACAAGAATAGAGAGAAAAAATTATGGAACCCTGAAGGTGGGAAGGAAAGTGAGTCTGACCTCCACACTGGCCTCTATCAGCAGTCCCGTGAAAAGCCCGTTCCCCCAGTCCATGGAACGCCTGGGACAAAATTATGGATATATTCTTTACAGGAGCATGCTGCATACAGAGGAAAATCTGGACAAGATCAGACTGTGGGGAGCAAACGACAGGGCCAATATTCTGGTGGACAATGTTCCCGCAGCAGTGCTCTATGACAGGGAGCTTTTAGAGGAGAGGGAATTAAAGCTTTCCATCAGGAAAAATGCAGTGCTGGACATTCTGGTGGAAAATATGGGCCGTGTGAATTTTGGTCCCCGCATGGAGAAACAGCGCAAGGGCATTGATCAGTGTGTGCAGATCAACGAACATATGCACAACGGCTGGGAGCAGTATCCCTTGCCCCTTGACAATGTGGAGCACGTTGATTTTGAGGGGGATTATCTGGAAAACACCCCGGCCTTTTATGAATTTACCTTTTCGGTGGAGGAGCCGGGAGATACCTTTTTGGATTTTTCCGGCTGGGGAAAGGGCTGTGTTTTCGTAAACGGCTTCAACATCGGAAGATTCTGGGAGATCGGCCCCCAGAAAAGGCTGTATCTGCCAGGGCCATTGCTTAAAACCGGTGAAAACCGCATTGTGATTTTTGAAACGGATGGAAAAGCGGCAGAAACCATCACTCTGGCAGACGAGCCGGATATTGGGTGAAGAATCAAAAATAGGCATAAGAAAGGAAGCGGAAACAAAAACGAGCAGGCAGACAACAATGCCTGCTCGTTTTTTAATAAAAATATATCGAATATCAATAAAAATATATTGACAATCGTTTTTGGGGATGCTATATTGAACTGGAAATCAGGAAAAACAGATGGGGGTATCTGTATGAAACAGCAAAAAAATTTGACGAAACAAGAAAACCTGAAACGGCAAAAGCAGCTTTTGACCAGGTGGACGAAGCTTCTGCTGGACATTATGTTTTTTGGCGGCATGGTGGTGACGGCGTCCTTGCCCTTCAGTATCAGGCTGGCGGGGAGATATCTTCCCAGGCTTATGGATTACTATGAAGAGAATGTGATCATCTATTTTGTGCTGGGAGTGTCCGCCATTGTGCTCATCGGCGAGCTGCGCAAGATTTTTTCCACAGTTTTGGAGGAAAACTGCTTTGTCATGGAAAATGTGGCGAGCCTTAGAAAAATGGGTAACTGGAGCTTTTTTATCGCTGGAATGTCCGTGGTGCGCAGTATCGTCTACCTGACCATTGCCATGGCGGTGGTGGTTTTCGTCTTTGTGATAGCGGGGCTGTTCAGCAAGGTTCTGGCCATGGTGTTTGAGGAGGCTGTGCGCTACAAGGAGGAAAATGACCTCACTATATAACAAAGGGTTGGCAACATGTGCTATGAAAAAGGCGGAGGCAGGCGGATATGGCGATTATTGTAAATCTGGACGTAATGATGGCAAAGCGTAAAAAGAATCTCACGGAGCTCTCCGGAGAGGTGGATATTACGCTGGCCAATTTATCTATATTGAAAAATAACAAAGCAAAGGCGATACGGTTTTCTACTCTGGAGGCTATCTGCAAGGCGCTGGATTGTCAGCCGGGAGATATTCTGGAGTATGTGCCTGATCAGGAGGGATAGACATGGATATGAATGATAAAAACGTTTCTGTACAAAATCAGGAAGCACAAAACGGCACGGCGCAGAATGCGGCGGCGCAAAGCGTTGCGGCCAGACACACAGGAAATCTGAAAAAGAATTTTGGTTTTTTTGGTCCGGCAACCTTTGTCTATGCGGTCTTTTACGCCTTTTGCATGTTTCGTAACGGGTCGGGGATCACCTTCCCTTTTTTCGTGGCAGGAAGTCTCTTGTATTTTTGCTTATGCTTATCAAAACTGGAGATTTCCTTAAAAAAAGGCAGCGTCTTTTATATGGCGGGGATGGCGCTTCTTTCCGTGTCCACCTTCTGCACCGACGATTCCAGGATCATTTCTCTGAATAAGACAGGGATTTTTCTGCTGATGATGAGCCTTCTTTTGAAGCAGTTTTATGATACCTCGGGCTGGAAGCTGGGAAAATACTTAGGAAGCATTCTGCAGCTTGTCTTTTGCAGTCTGGGAGAGCTTGGAAGGCCTTTTCAGGACGGGGCTGCATATCTGCGGGAAAGGGGGAAGAACCACAAAATCTGGCTGGTTCTCCTGGGACTTATCATCGCCTTGCCACTGCTGTTGGTGATAGCAGCCCTTCTAAGCAGTGCGGACGCGGTATTTGGAGAAATGATGAAAAGCCTCACAGACTGGATACAGCCGGCAAATGTGCTTAATGTGACCTTCCGTATTCTCTTTTTGTTCTTTGCAAGCTATCTTTTGCTTGCCTATCTTTGCAGACATGCCATAAGCCAGGAGGTAAAGGATAGAAGAAAGGGAGAGCCTATTTTAGCCATCACTGTGACAGGGCTTTTGTCCTTGATGTACCTTTTGTTTTGCGGAATTCAGATTTTTGGACTGTTTCTGGGGAAACTGCAGCTTCCCGAAGGATATACCTATGCGGAATATGCCAGGGAGGGATTTTTTCAGCTGCTTGCAGTGAGTATTTTAAACCTGGTGATTGTGCTGTTCACCTTGAGTTTCTTTCGGGAAAGCGCTCTGCTTCGAATTATATTGACAGTCATGTCCCTCTGCACCTTTGTGATGATCGCCTCCAGCGCAATGCGGATGATTTTGTATATCCAGTCCTATGACCTGACCTTCCTGCGGATTCTGGTGCTTTGGACCCTGGGAGTATTGTTTCTTTTATTTACAGGTGTAATCGTGGGTATTTTCCGGGAGAGCTTCGGGCTGTTTCGCTACAGCATGGCAGTGGTGACCATATGCTATGTACTTTTATCCTTCAGTCATCCGGATTATATCATCGCAAAAGTAAATCTGAAGGAGGCGTCCCACAAGACAGAGCAGATAGATTTCGGTTATCTGTCCTCCCTGAGCGCGGACGCCGCCCCGGTGCTGGTTCCTTATATGAAAGCCACGGGCCGGGAGGCGTATGTGGAAGGACTTTCCGAGAGGCTTTCGGAGGGCTCCTTCAGGACCTTTAACCTCTCACGGTTTATGGCGGGAAAAACCTTGGAAAAATACGGGGAGGATATAAACTTTTTTTAAGAAAGGTTCTTTGGAATTTTTTGAGAGAATGGGGTATACTAAGACC
>NZ_CEWDFQ010000336.1:0-3317 GCF_982438285.1 Acetatifactor sp.
AAAGCAGACACATCTTCCTGTTTTAAATCAGCCTTTGCCGCCCCTCCATTATACTTTAACGCCCTGACGGTGGCCACCAGAACCGCCGCATCGGGCTTAAGGCCTGAAATACGGCATTTGATATCAAAAAACTTTTCCGCTCCCAGATCAGCGCCGAAGCCAGCCTCTGTAATACAATAATCCGCCATCTTAAGCGCCGCCTTGGTAGCCCGCACGGAATTACACCCGTGGGCAATGTTGGCAAAAGGGCCTCCATGCACCAACGCCGGCGTATGCTCCAGGGTCTGTATCAGGTTCGGCTTCAGGGCATCCTTAAGAAGGGCAGCCATGGCGCCCACCGCCTTCAAATCTCCCGCCGTGACAGGCTCTCCGTCAAAATTGTAGGCTGCTACAATTTTGCCAAGCCGCTCCTTCAGATCCTTCATATCCTCTGCAAGGCACAAAATCGCCATGATCTCGCTTGCCACTGTGATTACAAAGTGATCCTCTCTCACAAATCCATCCGTACGTCCCCCAAGACCGATCACCACATTCCTCAAGGCTCTGTCATTCATATCCTCGCATCTCTTCCAGACAATCTGTCTTGGGTCGATCTCCAGCTCATTTCCCTGCTGGATATGATTGTCAATAAGCGCCGCCAAAAGATTGTTGGCGGAGGTAACGGCATGAAAATCCCCCGTAAAATGAAGATTCAAATCCTCCATAGGCACCAGCTGGGAATAGCCGCCTCCCGCAGCACCTCCCTTAACGCCAAAGCAAGGACCCAGCGACGGCTCTCTCAAAGCCAGAATGGCCTTCTTTCCCAATTTTCCAAATGCCTGCCCCAGCCCTATGCTGGTAGTGGTCTTTCCCTCTCCCGCTGGAGTGGGATTGATGGCAGTTACCAGGATAAGCTTTCCGTCTGGCTGTCCTTTCATTCTCTCCATATACGCTTCCGAAAGCTTGGCCTTATAGGTTCCATAAAGCTCAAGCTCTCCTTCCTCAATTCCAATGGTCCGGGCAATCTCTGTAATAGGCTTCATAACCGCTTCCTGGGCAATCTGAATATCTGTTTTCATGGCACTGTCAACCTCTCTTACTCCTAGATTCTGCTTATATTTCTTCCAAAAGCTGTTCGAACTGCTCCATACTCATCAACACTTTTCTGGGCTTGGTGCCTTCCTCCTCACCCACCACACCGTACTCACACAGCTGATCCATAATCCTGGCAGCTCTGTTAAATCCGATTTTGAGTACGCGCTGCAGCATGCCTATGGAAGCTTTGTCCTTGTCAATGATAAATCTGCCGGCCTCCGCAAAGTACTCATCCCTCTGTGATGCCTGGCCGGAGCCGCTTCCTCCTCCGGAAGCGCTTCCCATGGTCTTTATTTTTTCTTCAATCTCCTCCGCATAGGTGTTGCCCAGCGCCTGATTTTTCAGGAAATCCACCACATCGGAAACCTCCTTGTCAGACACAAACGCCCCCTGTATGCGGGCAGGCTTGGAATAACCCTGTGGATAAAACAGCATGTCGCCTTTTCCTAAAAGCTTCTCCGCACCGTTCATATCAAGAATCGTACGGGAATCCACGCCGCTGGAAACGGAAAAAGCCACACGGCTGGGCATATTGGCCTTGATCAAGCCGGTGATTACATCAACGCTTGGTCTCTGTGTTGCAATGATCAGATGAATCCCCGCTGCTCTGGCCAGCTGTGCCAGACGGCAGATAGATTCCTCCACCTCCCCGGGACAGACCATCATAAGATCCGCCAGCTCATCCACAATGATAACAATCTGGGGCAGCTTTCCGGGAGCCGTCTCATCGCCCTTTTCCCGCATGGCCTCCACCTTTTGGTTATAGCCCTTTAAATCACGCACGTTGAAATCCGCAAATTTGCGGTAGCGGTCCTCCATCTCACTAACCCCCCAGTGAAGGGCGGCAGAGGCCTTTTTCGGGTCCGTGACCACCGGAATTAAAAGATGGGGTATCCCATTATAGACGCTTAGCTCCACCACCTTTGGGTCAACCATGATCAGCTTTACATCATCAGGATGGGCCTTGTAGAGAATGCTCATGATCAGCGTGTTGATACACACGGGTTTTCCGGAGCCTGTGGCTCCTGCAATCAGCATATGAGGCATCTTTGCAATATCCGCCACCACCACCTTGCCCGCAATATCCTTTCCCACCGCAAAGGCAAGATTGGAGGGAAACTCCTTGAATTCCTTGGTCTCCAAAAGATCACGCAGGGCCACCGGCATATTTTCCTTGTTTGGAACCTCAATGCCGATAGCCGCCTTGCCAGGGATAGGCGCTTCAATACGAATATCCGTAGCCGCCAGATTCAGCTTGATATCGTCCGCAAGCCCCACGATCTTCGACACCTTCACGCCTTGCTCCGGCTGCAGCTCATAACGGGTTACGCTGGGCCCCTGGCTGATATCTGTGATGGTAACCCTCACGCCGAAGGTGTTCAGCGTCTGCTGCAGGCGAAGAGCCGTCTCCTTGAGCTCTCTGGTGGAATCTCCTGTGGCCGTCACGCCCTTCTTAAGCCTTGAGAGCGGTGGAAACATATATTTTCTCGGAATTCTTTTTTCCGCGCTTTGAATGTCCCTATGTATCTCCTCTCTAGTGTCCCCAAGGGGCTTTTCCTGCTTTTCAGAAGTCATTTTCTCCGGCCTCTTTACAGCAGCTGGACTCTCCTCCGGAATTCCCTCCTTGTGGATGCGGATTCTGGAAGCCGCAACGGTATCTGAAAGCCCACTTTCCGGCGCTTCCTCCCCCGGCTCCTCCAAAAGCTCCCGGTTCTCCTGTACAGGCTCAGGAGAATTAGACTGATACGCGCTGCGGATTTGGATTCTTTCAAAATCAAAATCCGGTTCCTCTTTGGCTTGTGCTGGGGAATTCTGTTCCTGGGAAAAATCCGCCTCTCTGGAAAAGGTAATCTCATGGATATCGTCTCTTCGCCGTTCCTCCAAGGGCTTTGACAGGGAGGTGTCCAGCATCACCCCCGTTACCTTCTTCTCCATGCGCAGAATCCTTTCGTTTTCCTTTTCCTCCGCCTTCAGCCTGCGCGCTTCTTCTCTTCTGGCTCTCGCAGCCTCCTGATCCTCTCTGCGCTGTCTTGTGTATTCTCTTCTTCTTTCCGCGTCCTCCCTGCCCCTTTCACGGATGCGGCTTCCCCCGTCCTTTACCGTGGGCAGCAGAGATTTTTCCGTCAAAAGAATCAGGCTGATTGTAGAGCACAAAATGACAACCAGCACCGTACCGATGGTTTCCATATAATGATGCAGCAAAAAGGCGAGGCTGCCCGCCAATACGCCGCCTCCATTCCTTC
>NZ_CEWDFQ010000337.1:0-3307 GCF_982438285.1 Acetatifactor sp.
GTTTATGAGAAGTGGTATGGAATAGAGCACAAATCCCCTCAGTTTATAAAGGAGGCGGTTTACGGGCTCTGCGAGTTAAACCGCAGTCAGATTACGGCAGACACAAGGCTGGTGGCAAATCCCGGCTGTTACACCACCTGCTCCATTCTCACTGCGTATCCGCTGGTGAAGGAGGGGCTGATCGATGCAGACACCTTGATCGTGGATGCAAAGTCGGGGACCTCCGGAGCGGGACGGGGGGCAAAGGTGCAGAATCTGTTCTGCGAGGTCAATGAAAATATGAAGGCTTACGGAGTGGCAGGCCACAGACATACGCCGGAGATAGAGGAGCAGCTTGGATACGCCTCCGGCGGCCAGGTGACCATTAATTTCACGCCTCATCTGGTGCCTATGAACAGAGGGATTCTGGTTACGGAGTACGCTTCTCTCAAAAGAAGAGAGGATGGAACGCTTCCCTCCTATGAGGAGATCAAAGCGGTCTATGACAAGTATTACGGAGAGGAACGGTTCATCCGCATGCTGGAGAAGGGAGTCTGCCCGGAAACCAAGTGGGTGGAGGGCAGCAATTATGTGGATATCGGCTTTGTGATTGATGAGCGCACAGGGCGCATTGTGATGATGGGCGCTTTGGACAATCTGGTAAAGGGCGCGGCAGGGCAGGCGGTGCAGAACATGAATCTGCTCTTTGGACTGCCGGAGGAAGAGGGGTTGGATCTGATTCCCTGCTTTCCTTGAGAAATGCTGCTGCCGTGTCTCTTTGCCCCGGCAGCCTGAAAAACAGAAAAGCGCGGAGGATTCACATGGAGGGACATTTGACAAAAAAGGCCAAGGAAGAAAGGGAGTTTAAGGAGCTTGCGGTCTATGAGCTGCTGGATGATCTGGGGATTTCCTATACCCGTCTGGATCATGAGGCCGTTTACACCATAGAGGGCTGCGATGAGATCGGCGGGCGCTTGGGGGTTAAGCTTTGCAAAAATCTTTTTTTGTGCAATTCCCAGAGGACAAAATTTTATCTGCTTATGATGCCGGGGGATAAGCGGTTTGTAACCAAGGATTTCTGCCGCCAGATCGAAAGCCCCCGGCTGAGCTTTGCACCCCCGGAGTACATGGAGCAGTTTTTGAACATTACGCCAGGGAGCGTAAGCGTTATGGGACTGATGAACGACACGGAAAACAGAGTGCAGCTGGTGATTGACAGGCAGGTGCTTGAAATGGAGTATATTGGGTGTCACCCCTGCGTGAACACCAGCAGCATTCGTCTTTCCACAAAGGATCTGGCAGAAAAATTTCTGCCCCGGGTAAAGCATGATTATTGGACGGTGGAGCTGTAGCGGACAGTTTTTCGGGAAAGGATTTTAGGATGGAAAAGGATCAGTTTGTCATAAGAACAATGAAAATAGAGGATTACGATGGACTGAGGGCCCTTTGGATGACCATAAAGGGCTTCGGCATTCGAAGCATTGACGATTCCAGAGAGGGCGTGGCGCGCTTCCTTGCCCGCAATCCGGGCACCAGCGTAGTGGCTCTCTCACCGGATGAAGAGGTGGTGGGAGGGATCCTGTGCGGCCACGATGGGAGAAGGGGCTGTCTGTATCATGTATGCGTCAGGGAGGATTACAGGAGGCACGGCATCGGCAAGGCCATGGTGGTCTACTGTATGAATGCGCTGAAGGCTGAGAATATCAATAAGGTGAGTCTCATAGCCTTTACGAAAAATGATGTGGGAAACGCATTTTGGAACTGCATCGGCTGGACAAAGAGACAGGATTTGAATTATTATGATTTTACCCTCAATGAGGAAAATATTACGGCATTTAACCGTTAAGAAGGTCGCGAGCATGGACATAATAACCAAAAACGGGTTCCGAAGCAGTAGCTAGTCACCCTTATTTTGGTTATGATGACCAGGCTCTGATACCAGTAGTTTCGCAATGACTTATAAATGAGGACAGTCCTTTCAAAAGGACAGGAGGTATGGAAATGAGGCAGATAGAAGGCGGCGTGACCGCGGCAAAGGGCTTTGAGGCCGCAGGAGCGGAAGCAGAGGTGAAATATAAGGGCAGGAAAGACGTGGCGTTAATTATGAGCAAGGCGCCCTGCAGGGCGGCCGGAACCTTTACCACAAATGTGGTGAAGGCTGCTCCGGTGCTTTGGGATAAAGAAGTGGTGGAGCATTCTCCCTATGTGCAGGCGGTGGTGGCAAACTCCGGGATTGCAAACGCCTGTACCGGAAAGCAGGGGATGGAGTGCTGCAGGGAGGAGGCCCGGTGGGCCGGGGAGCTGCTGGGAATCCCGCAGAGCGCGGTTTTGGTGGCCTCCACAGGAGTGATCGGAAAGCAGATACCTATGGACAGAATCCATGAGGGCATAAAGAAGGCAGCAGCGGCCAAAAATGACACGCTGGAAGCGGGACTTGACGCGGCCCAGGCCATTATGACCACGGACACTATGCCAAAACAGCTTGCCGTTGAGACAACCATCGGGGGAAAAACGGTGACCCTTGGAGGCATGTGCAAGGGCTCCGGGATGATTCATCCCAATATGTGCACCATGCTCTGCTTTATCACTACGGACGCCAATATTTCAAAGGATATGCTGAAAAAGGCGGTAAGCGCCGATGTGAAGGATTCCTTTAACATGATATCTGTGGATGGGGACACCTCCACCAACGACACCTTTCTGGTGCTGGCAAACGGCATGGCCGAGAACCCTGAGATCACAGCAGAGGGGGCCGATTTTGACGCCTTTTGCCAGGCCCTTGCTTTTTTGACCACTGGTCTTGCCAAAATGATGGCCGGGGATGGAGAGGGCGCCACCGCCTTGTTTGAAACGAAGGTGGTGGGAGCGGCCACCAAGGAGGACGCCCGGGTGCTCGCCAAGTCGGTGATTTGCTCCTCACTGACCAAGGCGGCCATTTTCGGACATGACGCAAACTGGGGACGCATTTTGTGTGCTCTTGGCTATTCCGGTGCAGATTTTGATCCCGACAATGTGGATTTGTATTTTCAGGGGAAAAGCGGAAAGATTCATATTTTCGGAAAAGGAAATGCCTGTGATTACAGCGAGGAGGAGGCCTCACAGCTTTTGTCACAGAAGGAGGTGCGTGTGCTGGTGGATATGCACATGGGAAATGAGGAGGCCACAGCCTGGGGCTGCGATCTGAGCTATGACTATGTGAAAATCAATGCGGATTACCGTTCTTAATGAATTAGGCGTTTGCGAAACTCGCTGGCAAAGTCACGAAGCTGGTCATAATAACCAAAAACGGGTTCCGAAGCAGTAGCTAGTCACCCTTATTTTGGTTATT
>NZ_CEWDFQ010000338.1:0-3257 GCF_982438285.1 Acetatifactor sp.
CCTCCCTTCACTCTCACGTTCACCCACAGATATTCATACCCCAGCATTACCTTAAGCACCCGCAGCGCTCCGTGATAGGGCAGTCCCTTCTTGCGGAAATTTCCGGCCCTGCACACATACTGCACCTGTCCTGAGGTTAGGAAGCCTTCCTTTCTTTTTATCAGCTCTGGCACATAAGCCTCCCTTTGGACGGGGCAGGCATAAAGCCGCTCCTCCAGTGCCCCAATGGGCGCTGTAAGCTCCTTCAGGGCTTCCTCCTCGCCCACAAAGTCAACCATCAGGTTTTCCTTTCGGAAAATCATTCTGGCCAGCTGGGCAAGACACTCCGTAAGCCGCTCTTTTTCCTCCTCAAAATGAGTTTCCAGGCGGCTGATCAGCCGGTAAAAGGAAATTCCCGACAGCACCTCTCCCACAGCGCCTGATACGCTTGCACCGGCCATGGCCCGGCCCACTGCCACACTGTGGCCTGCGGAAATCATCTGGGCCTGCATTCTGGATTTTCCCTCTGCAAGAATTTCATAAAGCCTTTTAGTATCCGAAAAATCGCTGGTGAGAAGAACCTCCTGCATCAGTTCCACCGCTTTGCCCAGATTTTCATAAAGAGCTTTTGTTTTCAGTTCCAGTGTCACATGGAAGCAGTCGGAATCCTCCACCTTTGCATAAACGTTGTTTACTGCTGCCATTCCTCCTGTCACCAGGTTCATCTCGTTAAACAAATCTCCATACTGATAGTGCTCTGTGTTCAAAAGCCCAAGGCAGCCTTTCAGTACGCCAATATACGGAAAATATTCCCGGGGAATATCCTTCACAAAAAAGATCAGGCGCAGATAGCCGATGCCGTTTGTAAAAACAGGATGATACAAAAGTCTGGTATCCCCCAGAAGTCGTTCCTCATTGACCAGAGCATTTGCTTCCTTTTTTAAATCCTTTCTGGTCAACAGAGGAATCTTCTGCAGATCCTCCGGACTGTCCGGCGTTTCCTGAAACTGCAAAAGAAGCTCCTGCCTGCCCTTTACCTGTGCAAGCTCTTCCTGCGTCATTTTTTCCAAAATATCCCTGAGCTTTTTCTTGTTTTCCTCCTCCTGTATGGCTGCCAGACCTTTATGAGGCTTTAAGATCACCACCGAGGTATGGGGATTGCGCAAAAGATACTTGTCTGTGAGAGCTTCAAAATACCCCTCGGATACCTTCCTTTTCAGTTCTTTGAAGGTATCCAGAGCCTCGATGTGGAGAAAGGGCTTCGTCTCATCATAAAGCCAGCTGTCCATAATCTGCAGTCCATACATCAAGCCCTTGGGGTAGGAGCCAAAATCCGCTTCCCTGTACTTAAACTCATAATAATTGATGCCCGCAAGCAGGGCTTTTTTATCGAAGCCCTCTCTTACAAGCCTCTCCAGCTCCTGCCTGATGGTATCCAAGAACAGCTTCTCCTTATTCAGGGAGGTTCCCTTTGCCACTATGCTGAAATAGGGCTGACGGATGCCGTTCTCATAGATGCTGTAGATATCCTTTCCCACCTTCAGATCGGTGAGCTTTTTCTTTAAAGGCGCTCCCGGAGCGGAGCAAAGGGCATAATCCAATATCTGGAAGGCCACATACAGCTCCTTGTCCAGGCTGTCTCCCACGGACACATTAAAGGAAAGGTAGGTATTGTCCTCCTCATCCTCCTCTTCGTTTAAGGGATATTCCCGCACCACCCGGTTCTGCCGGGTAAAGGCAGGCTCCTCTCCAATGGAAGAATCAATCTCTCTGGCATCAAAGGCAGAAAGATAATGCTCATCGATAAACATAAGCTTCTCTGCCATATCCATATTGCCATAGAGGTAAATGTAGCAGTTGGAGGGATGATAATATTTTTTGTGGAAGGCAAGAAACTCCTCATAGGTAAGCTTCGGGATTACCTGCGGATCTCCTCCCGACTCCCAGGCGTAAACCGTATGGGGGTAGAGAGAGCGCATCATCTCCCGCTCCAGCACGTCATCCGGGGAGGAAAAGGCGCCCTTCATCTCATTGTACACCACACCGTTTAAGGACAGCTCCCCTTCCTCGGAGAGCTCATAATGCCATCCCTCCTGGCAGAAAACAGCCTCTTTCTCATAAATGTTTGGATAAAACACCGCATCCAGATAGACGTGCATCAGATTCTGAAAATCCGTATCGTTACAGCTTGCAACGGGATATATGGTCTTATCCGGATAAGTCATTGCATTCAAAAAGGTATTTAAGGAGCCCTTCACAAGCTCCACAAAGGGATCCTTCACAGGAAATTCCTTTGAGCCGCACAAGACAGAATGCTCCAGAATGTGGGCTGCCCCGGTGGAGTCTTTGGGGGGTGTGCGGAAGCCTGCGTAAAACACCTTGTTTTCATCGTCATTGGAAATCAGGACCACTCTGGCTCCTGTTTTTTTGTGCCTGCACAAAAAGCACAGACTGTTGATATCCTTACTTTCTCTTTTTTCTAATATTTCATAGCTGGATAACTCTTCTACTCTCACGCATATACCTCCTGCCCGCCTTTTAGGACAATTCTTTTAAAATGATGCCAAAGCAAGCTTGCTCAGGATCAGCTCCTGCACTACCACGCCCTGTTTTTCCTTCTCCGAGGCAGGTATCCCGGCCAGTGCTTCCACGCTCAATATCCGCGTTACATACCGTTTCCCCGGCTTGCCTGTCAGGCTTTTTTTCTCCTCGAGAATGTTGATTTTCACCCGGGCCTTCATCTGTTTATATATCTTTACCAAAAAGCTTTTGGAATCCAGGTAATACAGATTGCTCTCCAGTGTATCCTCCGGGTGGGCCTCCGGAAGAATATATCGCTCTACCAGCAGCCGGAATTTAAAGGGAATTTCCTCCGTATCCACAATTTCCCCCAGCGTATATTTTGTCCCTATATACAGATTGCCCACATCCTGCATACTGTATTTATTGTCCTCGTAAATTGTCTGTTTCATTTCATCTCCATGCCTGCCACGAAGCCAGCCCCTTTCTCAGGTTCCCCTTATGGCTGCGTATTCTCAATATATTCGATCTGAAAGCCGCTCATGCGAAGCGCGTCCTGAATGCTTTTTAAGGACATGCCCGTCTCTTGGGCCAGCTCTTCCTTTGTCACCTTCCGGCATAACGCCTGGGACAGCTCTTTCGCTTTCTCTGTCACCAGATTTCCCTTTTCCAAAATCCGCCGGTCCATTTTCTCCTGGGCTGCATTTTCCTGGATAAATTCTTCCATGGCTCTCATAATCATACTGGAGAGCATTCCC
>NZ_CEWDFQ010000339.1:0-3254 GCF_982438285.1 Acetatifactor sp.
TTTGGAGGGCTTCGGCCCTCCAAACCTCCCGGAAGGGTTTTTTGACAGTCTGAAGCCACATTGCTCTACCGCAATGTGGCTTCTTTGACAGCCTGAAACAGGAGACATCGCTACCATCTCCCGTTCTTATGATGCACCCTTGCCAGCCATGCTCAAAAGCGGAAATAGAGGAATGGGCTGAATCCGCTCCCTAACATATAGGAGATGGCAATGAGAAAAACAATCACCAAAAAGACGTCATATATAATTTGCGCCTGCCCACGCAACCGCAGAACTATGCTCCTTCCCACAGGCAGTGAGAAGAAGGTAGCTACAACCAGGCAGAATACTAACTGCGGGTTCATGTGGATATACAGTTCTATCCACGCACCATCGCTGAAGGTAAACATGCTCATCAAGTAATGCAGCGCGCTTCCTAGGTTTTCTGCGCGGAAGAAAACCCAACCTACCATGATGATAAACAAGGAATAAACGTGCTGCAAAACCCGTGGAAGGCGATCCAAAATAGCGTGGCCACCCGCCCTCTCAAAGATGAGAAACACCGCATAGTATAGACCCCAGACAATAAAATTCCAGCTAGCTCCGTGCCAGAGTCCGGTAAGGAAAAAAACGATAATCAGATTCCTGTATGTGCGCCAGATCCCGTTACGACTGCCTCCCAAGGGAATATACACATAGTCTTTGAACCAAGTAGAAAGGGAAATGTGCCATCTGCGCCAAAACTCTCGGATGGATCGGGAGATATAGGGATAATTGAAGTTTTGTGCAAATTCAAAACCGAAGATTTTTCCCAATCCGATGGCCATATCAGAATATCCGCTAAAGTCAAAATAGATTTAGAATGTGTAGGCAATCGCTCCCACCCAAGCGCTAGGTGCGGAAATGTCGCTGGCATTAAACATGGTGTCCACCAGCGGTGCAAGCTGGTCAGCCAGAATAATTTTTTTTGCAAATCCGGCTGTAAAACAGCGCAGACCATCATAAACCTTATCTAAAGACAGCTCGCGTTTCTTGATTTGCGCTTCAATATCAACATACCGTACGATGGGGCCAGCGATGAGCTGAGGGAAAAAAGATATATAAAGCCCCAAGTTTAACACATTTCTCTGTGCTGGCACGTTTCCCCGGTAGACATCGATCACATAGGAGAGAATCTGAAAGGTGTAAAAAGAGATTCCGATGGGCAGAGCCACTTGTGGAATATCCAGGTTGAACGGCAATACCCGGTTTAAATTTTCAAACAAAAAACCGGCATATTTATAGTAGCCCAAAAGGCCAAGATTAAATACTACAGCCAGGCACATAAGCAGGGAACACAGCTTATCCCGCTTTATGCTGCGCGTCTTTTCAACGCTGAGACCGAAGACATAATTGGCCAGGATGGAAAGCAACATCAGCAGAATATACTGCGGCTCACCCCAGGCATAAAAGAACAGAGAGGCAAGCAATAGAACGTAGTTTTTTACCTTAGCAGCGCTGAAATAGTATACAAACGCCGTGATAGGAAGAAAAACAAACAGGAATACAGCAGAACTAAATACCATCTTATCTGACTTCTCCTATATAAACAATTTGCATAGACAACGTGCGCGTGTCATCATTTATTCCAAGCTGTGCGGGAATAAAAGACCGGGAGCAATAAAGCTCAATTTCATAGATATCGTTCTCCACCGGACTGAGCATGTCCGGGGTTAGAATGATACTGCATGAACCGTCAGAATTCACAAAGGAGTCTGCTTTCTTTTCCTGGTTGACATAGACAACCAGTTGCACATCCTCACCCTGGAATAGCTCCGTGGGAAAATTAAGCTGAAGCTCCAGACCATTTTGGGTGATCATGGGGTTTTGGAGGGTGACATAGCTCTTCCCGGTAGACCAGCAGAAACCCTCTTCAAATCCATACAGACCACCGCACACATCGTCACCAGTCAGCGCAGAGGCATCCAGATTTACTCCATACGTCTTGGACGCAACCTGATTTGGAATATAGGAGTCCAGAAACTGATCCAGGTATTCTGCAAAACCATTGGAATAGTTGGGGAGCGCAGAGTCGTTGACCTCTATGACAACAAAATCTGCCCAATCCAGATAACTGGCCAGATCTATGTCATTCCAACCGCTGATGGACTGCCAAATCCCGTCTTCTACAACATAAGTGTTGTAATTGAGATAGACATAGCTCTCGTTCGGGAAAAATGCGTAGTAGTCATACTCTAACCCTTCGGAAAAAGAGCCGCCCTGCTTCAAAATATTCAGCTTGTCATAGGCATCTGTGTAAACCGGTGCCACTTCATACTCATAATACGTCTGGCCAGATACGTCCTCATAGAGGTTTTGGAGCTGAAACACATCCGAATCCCGCCAAAATGGTGTTTCACTGGTGCGGACATCCATCAGCTCCAATTTGCGAAAACTCTTGCCCGAGATGTCTTCCAGCTTTTCAAAAATCGCGTTGGAAGCCTGCTGTTCAATAGGCCTCGCCCAGTGGATTCCCGTAGTATAGAATAGAGGATATTCCCTGTGCTGTTCAATGATCTCCCGGGTGTCCAGATAATTGACGTCAGTCTGTTCAATCAGTGTTCGGAAAAGGGAGATGCTGCGCTCCCCGTTCTCCGGCTTTTGCATCCAGTATTTTTCCGGAATGTTCTCGGGATAATACTCAGCTTTGGAGGGCGTTGTATAGATAAGAAAATGCTTTCCAAGTTTCTCTAACTTATCCTGAACGCTCTCCAAGTGCCCAATGTATTCCTGCATCGCCTGCTGATTCTCCGCCAGGGAAAAATCATACGCCTGCCAGAGGCTGAGATATTCATTGATGTAGCCAAGGCCAATGATGTCCTTATTCTTTCCGATGATCCACTCGCTTCCCTGGTTAAACAGACTGTATCGAATTTGATTATACAGCTTAATGAAGACACCGCGAGGAATGAGGCTGGTATTTAGCCACTGCTCATATTCGGACTGGTAGTTTCCATCCACAAATCCCTGCAGAGATTTTTCAGGTGCCTGCGTACCGCTTGCAACCCCAACCAAAGGAAGATCATACCGCTTGCCCGTAAGCGTGTAAACCTCTTGCAGCACCAGGGGAATGAAGATGATGCAGGTAATGATGATGATAAAAATTGTCTGACGGGGCCTTGTCATAACGTTCTCCTATCTTCTTTCATTCAATTTAAAAGGCATGCTTTAAGATATGTCTGAGTGTGTTTCTAAAAGAATAAAATCAAGTAATCACTGAGAAAATATGCAAAAGA
>NZ_CEWDFQ010000340.1:0-3238 GCF_982438285.1 Acetatifactor sp.
AAAATAAGGGTGACCAGCCACTGCTTCGGAACCCGTTTTTGGTTATTATGACCAGATTCGTGACTTTGTCAGTGAGTTTCGCAAACGCCTATATTTTCTGTAAGAGTGTAATCTCTCTGCCATTATACTGGAATCCAAAAATAAATACAAGAAAAACCGCATTGGACCAAAAGACCGCCTTCCCGGCTTCATTGCCCAATACGGTTTGTTATCTGTCTTTACTGCTTATTGATATAGGGGGAGGTCTCCTCCTCTATCTTTCTGCTGTACTCCCGCACACTGTCTGTCACGGTATAAGACTCATCTTCAAATAAAAACTGATGCAGCCAGACCACATTGGACTCCAAATCCATAGGGATGACACTGCTTCCCTTGGCTCCGATGTTTGCGGTGGTACGCATGCTCTCCTCAGGGAAGCCTCCCTGATCCACAATACGGTAATTTGCAATATTTCCTAAAAGGTCCAGAATATCCTTGGAATCCAGGCTGGTGTAAATATCGTCAATGGCGTCGTTAAACACCTTCGTAAGGGTGGCAAGGTCTGTCTTTTTTGCCTGCTCCTCAATGGCCATAATCACCTCACGCTGGCGGGCCGCACGCTTAAAGTCATTTCCTGCAGTGTAGCGGATTCGGCAGTAGGCGGTAGCCTGCAGGCCGTCTAAAAGCTGATAGCCCGTTTCCGTCACAGGCGTGTAGTCACACTGGAGAATCTCTGAAATTCCGATCTGATAGTTGTTAATATGCTTCAGCTCCTCGGAATCCACCTCAATATATACGCCTCCCAATCCGTCAATCACCTCCCGCAGGCCCTTGTAACCAACCGTAACAAAATTGGTGATATCCAGGTCCAGATTCATGTTCAGCATTTTTACCGCCTGCTCAGCGCCGCCTGCGGCATAAGCATAATTACACTTGCGGTAGTAATCCGTTCCCACATTCAGGAAGGTATCCCGGTAAACGCTGACCAGCTTGATGTCTCCCGTATCCATATTGATGCTGGCTATCATGATACTGTCGCTGTTGCTGCCCTTATACAGCTCGCTGTCAGTCTGGGCGTCCACACCAAAAAGGGCGATGTTCATATAGCCCTTCATAGTTTCGTTTGTCTCGACCTCCTCGGGAATCTCCAGCTGCTCCGGCTCAAGCACCGTCACCTTGGGTCCCTCGCTGGCCTGGGTCATCACCACATAAAGGATGGCCACCATAGCCAGAATTACAATAAGCTCCACTGCAAAGATAATGTATTTCTTTCTTTTTCTGGCCCGATACTCCTTCGCCGTCATCTTTCTTCTGGTTCCGGCTCCTGAGGTTCTCTTTTGATTGGAATTTGCTGCCATAATGCTTTTCTCCTTACTTCGCATGGTCTAATATGCGTTTTTGTTGATAAAACCCGTAAAAAAGGTCATAAAAATAATTTTTATATCAAATCCTATGGTCCAGTTTTCTATATAGTAAATATCATACTCAATCCTCTTGCGTATGGAGGTGTCTCCGCGCAGTCCGTTTACCTGCGCCCAGCCCGTCAGCCCAGGCCTCACCTGATGCTTTACCATATAGCGGGGAATTTCCTCTCTGAATTTTTCCACAAACAGAGGCCTCTCCGGTCTTGGTCCCACAAGACTCATATCACCCTTTAAAATGTTGAACAGCTGGGGCAGCTCATCTAAGCTGGTGCGTCTTAAGAATCTGCCGATTCCTGTCACCCTTGGATCGTTCTTTACGGTCCATGCCTTTTTCTCCTCCCCGGGAGGCTGCTGCTCCATGCTTCGAAATTTATACATATAGAAGGATTTGTTGTGAAGTCCCACCCTCTCCTGCTTAAAGATAACCGGTCCCGGACTGCTGAGCTTCACTAAGACAGCTGCCGCCAGCATGATAGGGGATGTTAAAATGATCCCCACAAGGGAGCCCACAATATCCATAATCCGCTTTGTGACAATATTTCCCGTATTGGTTAACGGCACATACCGGATATTGATCACAGGAAGCCCCATCAAATCCTCAGTGTAGGGTCTGGTGGGTATCAATTTATTGTAGTCAGGAATAAATTTTGTGTGCACTCCTGATTTTTCACAGATGCCCACAATGCTCTCTAACAGATCATAATCCTTTAAGGACAGGGTAATAGCAATTTCATCCAGCTTATTCTCCGGCAGAATAATCTCCAGGTTTCCCGTGCTTCCCAAAACCTTGACCCCCTTATAGAGGGTGCCGCTTGGAATATGGTTATCCAGAATGCCGCAGACAACATACCCCCACTGGGGATTGTCCAAAATTCTGTCAATATATTCCTCCGCTGCCCGGGAATACCCCACTAACAGAATATGCTTCAGATTGTAGCCCTTGCTGCGTATGGTTTGAAGGGATTTTCGCAGCACAACCCGGGCCAAGGCCGTCAGAAAAACATTCAGTACATAAAAAAAAGCCATTACGGAACGAGAAAAGTTGATTTCCCGGATAATCATATAGAGTATGATAATCAGAGCGGCTAACCCGATGGTATTTGCCTTTACAATCCCGTAGATCTCGTAGCGTCTTCTGACAGTTCTCTTTGGCGCATAGACGCCGCACCGATAATAAAGAAAAATATATCCCGGCACGATAAAAACCAAAAGCATAATATAATCGCCGATGGGAAGCACTCCCACACCGGGACCATCGTTTAAAATATAAAATTTAATGATGTAGGCGAGTATCAGCGAAACCGCCGTGAGAGCCGCATCCATTATGGTCAGCAGACGATTAAATACCTTTTGGTTATCTTTTATCATAGTTTATGCACCTGAAACTCATTTTACATGAAACTTACAAAAATCTCAACTTAAGAATTTATGAAGCCAATTCTTAAGTTTTCATAATAATTCGAATGAGATTGGCATATAATTGCCATTGTATGGCAAAATAGCTGCTCAGGTTTTCCTTGCGGAAGGGTATTTTTTTTGCTCTGCCTTCCTCCGAAAAAGAAAGCTTTATACCCCGGCACAGCCCCTTCACATATAGTATGCCCATTCTTTTTTTACAAAAAAAGAGTGTTTTTACCAAAAATCCCAGCAAAAAAAATGGCAGATTCACCATCTGCTGCAGCAAGGGCATATTCTTGGCGATCAAATATACGCTGTTAGCGGAAGAAAAGGCTGTCTTTTTCGCGTTATACCGGGAACCCGTAGATGCGCTGCCATAATGAAGCACCTTTGCCTTTGGCTCATAATAGCTTCTGTAGCCAAAAATCCGGGCCCGG
>NZ_CEWDFQ010000341.1:0-3228 GCF_982438285.1 Acetatifactor sp.
GGCCAGGGCTCCGTCCTGTTGCAGTTGTGCAGCATGCCAAAGGTATTAAACCTGTTGCCAAAGGCGCGGATACGGATTTTATGTCTGCCTGCCGTTACGTTTCCAAGAGAAAGGGAATAGGGAGAAATGGCGATCAGACCCTTCTCCTCTTCGTCCAGCCATACCTTTAATACACTGCAGCGAAACAGAGAAATCTGAATGGTCAGCTCCCCTTCCCTGGGCAGGGAAATCTCCGTGACATAATCCACATTGCCTCCGTAAAATGCCAGTCCCTGACGGGAAATATCTCCAAAGGAAAGCGCTCTCACAGGAGGAAGGATCACAGCGCTTCTGCCCACAGCCTGTACGCCGAAATCTCCCAGCAGATACATGGCCTCCACATTACACTTTTTGTAAAAAGGCAATTTTACTTTCAGCTGATGTGTGCCTATGGTCAACTTGGGCATAGAAATTTTCCGGATGGAGCGATCCACGTAATAGCCGCAGTCCTGTACCAAAACAGGCGTGTTATCCCAATAGATTTCCGCCTCCTTGGGCTTTTCCAGGGCAAGCATAACCCCGTCTGTCTGCCACTTGGATTCCACCGTAAACAAAAGCTCCAGGCTGTGGCAGCAGGCCTCTTTGTCTGAATCCGTCCAGGGCTGGGCATAAGCCTCCGCCCGGAGAGGATAGCCGCTCTTACGCCTGCAGATGTTATCGATTCTCAAAATTTCTTCCTTGGGCTGCCATTCTTCTCCATCAAAGGAATACTGGGCCTGGTCAAGCAGCAATACATTGGGCTCCTCCAGCGTCACCTGCACTCTCTCCGGGAAAGGAATTTCTACTGCCGTCGCTTTTTTCTCTTTTCCGGAAGCCTTCTCTCTGGCGGTATCCCCACTCATGGCTTCCGCCCGGGAAGCATCGATTTTCGTCAGATGGTACAGGAAGGAATCATGCTCGTAGGAATCCTCCGCAAGATACGTTTTTCCGTCCTGACAGAGGGCCTCCTTCTCCAAAATTTCTCCCGTCTGGGGAATGAGCTTTTCCACGCGGTAGCAGCCTTCCACTTCTATGTGCAGCTCTTCTTTCACTGCCAGATCAGGGTTCTTGGATTTTTCCGAATGGGCGATAAACAGCCACAGGCCATTCTCCTCTTTTCTGATCTGATGGAGCAGGTTGTTTGTTCTTACACCATTTTCATCGCGGATATCCAAAACCCGGATGTCCCAAAGCTCCTTAAGGATCGCTTCTCTGGAGCAGGGAATCACCACGCAGCTTTCTGCAAGCCTCTTTACCCGCTCATCCGGCAGAGCGTCCACATAGGAAGGAATCTGTCCTGCAAAAATCACTTTGCCCCCTCTCCCTGCAAACTCCCCCAGGCGCTTCAGCGTGGTGGCGCGCAGTGTGACGCAGTCAGGTACCAGAATCGCGTCATAAACCATCTCACCTGCGCTAAAGCCATCCTCGCCAGTCTGCTCCCAGTCTGCCAGAAGAGACTCGGAAATAAAATCGAAATCAATCAGTCCATAGAGAAGCCATTTTACAATGTTCTGGAATTTTTCTTCTCTTTCCTGGCGGATTCCCTCCGTATGCTCCCTGTCTCCCCAATAAAGCCAGAAGGATTCAATGGGATGAATCACTCCCAGACGCACCAGCGGCTTTCCCTGATGCAGCGCCGTATGAATACGGGCAAAGTAATCCTCTATGTAAGGATATTCCTTGTACCAGGGAGACTGATAGCCGATGGAAGCCGGGTAATCGCGCTTGGATTCTCCTGCCATAAGGGTCCAGGTCAAATGATGCACACGCCAGGTAACCCCCAGCGCCGCCTGCCAGTCGCCCGCAAGCTTATGTCCCCTGAAATCGAAATCCCAGTTGGTAACACCGTATATCTCACACATCATATCCGGTCTGCCAAACTGATGAACCGCACTCTGGGCCTGCTTTGCCGTGGTCAGCTCCCTGTCGTCGCACAGCATGTCAATTCCGGGAACGCCAAAGCCACGGTAGGAACGCATGGCCTCACCCAGGGCAATGGTCTGTTCCGCCAGAGTAGGTTCCCGCATCATATGCCCTGTCAAGGGAAGATCATGCTCCCTGCACCAGGCTCCAAGCTGATCCGCATAAGCGTTCACAAAACGCTCTGCCACATGATCATGGTAACGATAACGGTGAACGGAAAGTGTTCCATCAGGCAGCTCCCAGAAAATCTCCGGCAGACAGTCCAGAAAGCTGTACCCGTACCGCTCTGTGTAAGTGTCATCAAAATCATCCGTATAAGAAATGGTCTGAGGCTTTTTCTCCTCTGCATAGGAAAACAGCGTTTTGCTGGCAAACTGCGGCTCATCCGTAAAAATGGCCGGAATATCCCTGCCAAAATACTCCTGCAGCTCCTTGCTGTAGGCATCATAGGTAATCCGTAAAAATTCTTTGATGGCCTCCGGGTCCAAGGTGTTTACATAGGCCTGATTATTGTACCAGGGGTCGTCTCCGTAAATTTCCAGATAGGCGTACCAATGGTCAAAACCTTCCGGTACCGGCTCTCCCTCTGAAAGCCGCACATATTTCTTTAAATATCCCTTTTCCAGCTTCACACCATATTCTGCAAGCCATTTTAACTCCGGTCTGCTTTCAGGAGAAAATACCAGAAAACGTCCCCGATAGCGGTGATCCTTGGTAAGAAGCCCCCCTGCAAAGCCGGAAGGCCATCTGTCCTCGTCATAAAGACCCGTGAGCATTCCAAGCTCCCCGGCCTTCTTGTGGGCATACCGGATCATCTCCATGTATTCTTTTCCAAGATAGGGCAGGTCCATGCCTGTACGGCAATGGAGATAAGCGCCGCCCATTCCCATTTCCTTCAATTCGCTGAGAATGTTGTCAATATGCTCTTTGTTCATACGGCAGTTCCAGGCCCAAAAGGGCATTCCCCGGTATTCTCTGCCGGGATTTTGAAACAATTCCCTGCTGAAAGTTTCCATTTTTTTCCTCACATTCCGCCGCTTTCGCAGCTTTTGTATTTTCTACCAGATTTGAAAATCGTCTCCCTTCAGCTTTTTCACCGCTTCCAGCAGGAAAAAGTCTCCGTAAATGATGGGTACATGA
The DNA here is from genome assembly GCF_982438285.1 of Acetatifactor sp. Taxonomy (NCBI): domain Bacteria; kingdom Bacillati; phylum Bacillota; class Clostridia; order Lachnospirales; family Lachnospiraceae; genus Acetatifactor; species Acetatifactor sp. Next base: position 3,082 of record NZ_CEWDFQ010000341.1, read on the forward strand.
ATCTGTTTGGTATACATCACCGTTCCATTCTGCAGAATGGAATCGTAATCCGGATCAAAGTTACAGTGCTCCTTCTCCACCTCTTTTACCAGATTCACTGCTCCCGTCACATACATGGGTTTCTGATATTCCGGCACAGCTTTGGCA
>NZ_CEWDFQ010000342.1:0-3145 GCF_982438285.1 Acetatifactor sp.
GGAGTGGAAATGAGGAGTATTATGACAAAAGAAAAAAATGCAAAAAAGTACGAGATTGATATGTGCAACGGCCCATTGTTTGGGAAAATTCTGCTGTTTTATATTCCCTTGATGCTTTCCGGGATTTTACAGCTTCTGTTCAATGCGGCCGACATTGTTGTGGTGGGCCGTTTTGTGGGAAGCGAAGCCCTGGCTGCCGTGGGCTCCACCAGCTCCTTGATCAATCTTTTGGTCAATGTGTTTATCGGCCTGTCGGTGGGTGCAAATGTTCTGGCAGCCCGCTTTTTTGGGGCTGGAAAGAAGGAGGAATTGTCGGACATGGTGCATACGGCCATTGCCACCTCCTTAATCAGCGGTATCTTTCTGATTTTTCTGGGAGTATTGCTTGCAAGGCCTGCCCTGCTTTTGATGGAAACTCCTGAAAATGTCATTGATCAGGCCGTGCTTTATATGCGGATTTATTTTATAGGGATGCCGGCTACCATGGCATACAACTTTGGAAGCGCCATACTGCGCGCGGCGGGAGATACCAAAAGACCTTTGTATTATCTGTTTGCTGCCGGAGTAGTAAATGTTGTGCTGAATCTTTTCTTTGTGATCGTCTGCGGGCTGGGGGTGGCCGGTGTAGCCATTGCAACTGTGATCTCTCAGGTGATTTCCGCGGTTTTGGTGATTCGCTGCCTGGCGCTTTCGGATAGTGATTACAAGCTGGACTTAAAAAGACTTCGGATTGTTCCTGACAAGCTGCTTCGGATGGTGCAGATCGGCGTGCCCGCAGGACTGCAAGGGGCGCTGTTTTCTGTTTCCAATGTTTTGATTCAGTCCTCTGTGAATTCCTTCGGCTCTGTGGCCATGGCCGGAAATACGGCGGCCTCTAATATAGAGGGCTTCGTGTATACCTCCATGAACGCCTTTCACCAGACGGCCATCAGCTTTACGGGACAGAACTACGGGGCAAGAAATTACAAGCGCATCGGCAGAATTTTACTCACCTGCCAGGCGCTTGTGATGGTTGTGGGACTGCTTTTTGGAAATGCAGCCTACCTTTTAGGGGATAAGCTTTTGCTTCTGTATTCCTCGGAGCCGGAGGTAATCACCTATGGCCTGCTGCGCATGAGCATTATCTGCACCACCTATTGTCTCTGCGGCATGATGGATGTGATGGTGGGTTCCCTGCGGGGCATGGGATATTCCGTTATGCCCATGCTGGTGTCTCTCACAGGGGCCTGTCTCTTCCGGATTCTGTGGATTTACACTGTCTTTCAGGAGATTCCCACACTGCAGTGCCTGTATTGGTCCTATCCTGTCAGCTGGGGACTGACCTTCCTGGCACATCTGCTCTGCTTTGTGGTGGTGTACCGGAAATTGTTGAAAACAGAGTCTTGAAACATATGTTCGATTATGGTATACTTAATAAAACAGGTTAGCAGTTTTAGAATAGGAAATATGTTTGGAAGGAAAAGGCTTAAGATAAGATGATCGCATATGTAGAAGGAAGGATTGAGGATATCGCCCCGGACAATGCCGTTCTTGACGTGGGAGGCATTGGATACAATATAAAAATTTCCCCCGAGACAGCGTCAAGGCTTCCCGGCCTGGGACAGCGGGTACGGCTTTACACCTACACCTGTGTGAGGGAGGACGCCTTTTTGCTGTATGGCTTTCTCTCCAAGGGAGATCTGGAACTTTTCAAAAAGCTGATTACCGTAAGCGGCATCGGGCCAAAGGGCGCTCTGGCCCTTCTTGCGTCCATGGATGCGGATACGCTGCGGTTTGCCATTTTGTCGGGAGATACCAAGGCCATTGCCAAAGCGCCGGGAATTGGAGCAAAAACGGCCCAGCGGCTGATTCTGGATTTGAAGGACAAGATTCGGCAGGACGACGATTTGATCCGTATGGAGATTTCAGCCAGCGCAATGGAGAATGCCTGTGCAGACACACCACAGAAGCGGGAGGCCGTGGAAGCGCTGGTTTCCTTAGGCTATGGACAGGCGGATGCGCTTAAGGCGGTAAATTCTATAGAAGGCGTTGAAAACATGGAGTCCGGAGCTGTGCTTAAGGCGGCGCTGAAAAAAATGTTTTAGGGCAGAAAGGGAGCTTTCATGGCAAGGAGAACGATAGAGACCAATCTGACAGAAGAAGACGTAAAAATAGAAGGCTCTTTAAGGCCTCAGACTCTGAATGACTATATTGGTCAATCTAAGATAAAGGAAAATCTTAAGGTTTATATAAAGGCTGCAAAGCAGAGAAAGGATGCCCTGGATCACGTGCTTTTTTACGGACCTCCCGGTCTGGGGAAAACCACCCTTGCGGGTATTATTGCGAATGAGATGGGGGTGCATATCAAAATTACAAGCGGCCCAGCCATTGAGAAGCCGGGAGAGATGGCAGCCATTCTCAACAATCTGGAGGAGGGAGACCTGCTCTTTGTGGACGAAATTCACCGGCTGAACAGACAGGTGGAGGAGGTTCTCTATCCGGCAATGGAGGATTACTGCATTGATATTATGATCGGAAAGGGCTCCTCGGCCCGTTCCGTGCGCCTGGAGCTTCCAAAATTCACTCTGGTGGGGGCCACCACAAGAGCCGGCCTTCTGACGGCTCCTTTAAGAGACCGGTTTGGAATGATCCACCACCTGGAATTTTATACAACGGACGAGCTGCAGCAGATCATTCTGCATTCCGCCGGGGTTCTGGGGGTTTTGATCGAACCTGAGGGGGCGAGAGAAATGGCCAGAAGGAGCCGTGGAACGCCGCGCCTTGCCAACCGTATTTTAAAGCGGGTGAGGGATTTTGCACAGGTAAAGTATGACGGCGTTATCACCAGGCAGGTGGCGGAGACCGCCCTTGATCTCATGGATGTGGATAAGCTGGGCTTGGATCATATTGACAGAAATCTCTTAACCACCATGATCACAAAGTTTAACGGAGGTCCTGTGGGGCTTGATACCCTGGCTGCTGCCATCGGGGAGGACGCCGGCACCATTGAGGATGTATATGAGCCTTATCTGATTCAAAACGGCCTTTTAAACCGCACTCCAAGAGGGAGGGTTGCCACGGAAAGCGCCTGGCGCCATCTGGGGCTGGGCCCCTTGGTTTGACAAATTAGTGCTTGCCTGTGTTTGGAAGATGATATATAATACTT
>NZ_CEWDFQ010000343.1:0-3145 GCF_982438285.1 Acetatifactor sp.
AACTAAAATGGCAGTAAGAGTAGCAATTAATGGTTTTGGCCGTATTGGTCGTCTGGCATTCAGACAGATGTTTGATGCGGAGGGATATGAAGTAGTAGCGATCAACGATCTGACAAGCCCTAAGATGCTTGCACATCTGTTGAAGTACGATTCTTCCCAGGGTGTTTACAAATATGCAAGCACCGTAGAGGCAGGCGAGGACTGCATCACCGTTAATGGCAAGACCATCACGATTTATAAAGAGGCTGATGCAAGCAAGCTTCCCTGGGGAGAGCTGAAGGTTGATGTTGTTCTGGAGTGTACAGGCTTCTATACCTCCAAGGAGAAGGCATCCGCACATATCACTGCAGGCGCCCGCAAGGTTGTTATCTCTGCTCCCGCCGGCAATGACCTTCCTACCATCGTATATAACGTAAACCATACCACCTTAAAGCCGGAGGATACCGTGATTTCTGCAGCTTCCTGTACCACAAACTGCCTGGCTCCCATGGCTAAGGCACTGAATGACTGCAGACCCATCATGAGCGGTATCATGACCACTGTTCACGCTTATACCGGCGATCAGATGATTCTGGACGGACCTCAGAGAAAGGGCGATTTGAGAAGAAGCCGTGCAGGCGCATGCAACATCGTTCCCAACTCCACAGGTGCAGCTAAGGCAATCGGCCTTGTTATCCCTGAGCTCAATGGCAAGCTGATCGGCTCCGCACAGCGTGTTCCTACCCCTACAGGCTCCACCACGATTCTGGTGGCAGTTGTAAAGGGCGCTGTAACCAAGGAAGAGATCAATGAGGCTATGAAGGCTGCTGCTACAGAGTCCTTCGCATATAACACCGACGAGATTGTATCCTCCGATATCATCGGAAGCACCTACGGTTCTATCTTTGACGCTACTCAGACCATGGTTGCTCCCATGGAGGACGGTAATACCCAGGTACAGGTTGTTTCCTGGTATGACAATGAGAACAGCTACACCTCTCAGATGGTTCGTACCATCAAGTATTTCAGCGAGCTGAACTAAGCTGTTTTCACAGAAAAATAAGCAAGACCTATCAGGGTCCGGTCTTAAAGGGCCGGACCCTTCATATTTGGAGGTAAAGGAAATGGGCTTAAATAAGAAATCAGTTGACGACATTAATGCAAAGGGAAAAAGAGTGCTTGTGAGATGTGACTTTAACGTTCCCTTAAAGAACGGTGAGATCACCGATGACACCCGTATTGTGGCGGCACTTCCCACCATCCAGAAATTGATTAACGACGGCGGCAAGGTGATTCTCTGCTCGCATCTGGGCAAAGTAAAGAATGGCCCCAACGAAGGGGAGTCCCTGGCGCCTGTTGCAAAAAGACTTTCCGAGAAGCTGGGCAAGGAGGTTGTGTTTGTACCGGATTACAACGTAACCGGCGAGGCTGCAACCAAGGCCGTGGAGGCAATGAAAGAGGGAGATGTGGTTCTTTTGCAGAATACCCGTTTCCGCGGAGCCGAGGAGACCAAGAACGGCGAGCAGTTCAGCAAGGAGCTGGCTGATCTGGCTGATATTTATGTTTGCGACGCATTTGGCTCTTCCCACAGAGCGCATGCTTCTGTTGCAGGCGTGACCAAATTCATCTCCGCAAAGGGCGGCGAGAATGTAGTGGGTTACTTAATGCAGAAGGAGATCAATTTCCTAGGTAATGCGGTTGAAAATCCCGTGAGACCCTTTGTTGCAATTTTAGGCGGCGCAAAGGTGGCTGACAAGCTGAATGTAATCTCCAATCTGCTGGAGAAATGCGATACCCTGATCATCGGCGGAGGCATGGCTTATACCTTCTTAAAGGCACAGGGATATGAGGTGGGCAAATCTCTGGTGGATGATGAGAAGATCGGCTACTGCAAGGAAATGATGGATAAGGCAAAGAAGCTGGGCAAAACCCTGCTGCTTCCGGTTGATACCACCATTGCGGCAGATTTCCCCAACCCCATCGACGGCCCGGTGGAGGTATCCTATGTGGATTCAGACAAGATTCCTTCCGATATGGAGGGCCTTGATATCGGACCTAAGACCTGCCAGCTGTTTGCAGATGCAGTGAAATCTGCAAAGACCGTTGTATGGAACGGACCTATGGGCGTATTTGAGAATCCTACTCTGGCAGCGGGAACCATCGCCGTTGCAAAAGCCCTTGCAGAGACAGACGCAACCACGATCATCGGCGGCGGTGATTCTGCGGCTGCAGTAAATCAGCTGGGATTTGGCGACAAGATGAGCCATATTTCCACCGGCGGCGGCGCTTCCCTGGAATTCTTGGAGGGCAAGGAGCTTCCCGGCGTTGCGGCAGCAGATGACAAAGAGTGAGAAAATGTCTCGAGCAACGCCGTGAGTTGCGGCAGCAGATGATAAGGAGTAAGCGGAGGATAATCAAATGGCAAGAAAAAAGATTATTGCCGGCAACTGGAAGATGAATATGACACCCAGCCAGGCGGTGGAGCTGATCAACACCTTAAAGCCCCTGGTGGTGAATGAGGATGTGGATGTAGTTTTCTGCGTACCGGCCATTGACATTATTCCGGCCATAGAGGCAGCCAAGGGCACCAACATTGTGATTGGCGCGGAGAATATGTATTTTGAGGAGAAGGGAGCCTTTACAGGGGAGATTTCTCCTGAAATGCTCACAGACGCGGGCGTAAAATATGTGATTATCGGCCACTCTGAGAGAAGAGAATATTTCGCAGAAACCGATGAAACTGTAAACAAGAAGGTTTTAAAAGCCTTTGAGCACGGCATAACGCCCATTATCTGCTGTGGTGAGACCCTGACCCAGAGGGAACAGGGGGTTACCATTGACTTTATCCGTCAGCAGATTAAGATTGCGTTTTTAAATGTGACGGCCAGTCAGGCGGCATCAGCCGTGATCGCTTATGAGCCTATCTGGGCTATCGGCACAGGCAAGGTTGCAACTACCGAGCAGGCTCAGGAGGTATGCAAGGCAATCCGCGACTGCATTGCTGAAATTTACGACGCGGAAACGGCGGAGGCAATCCGGATTCAGTACGGCGGTTCCGTATCTGCTTCCAGCGCGCCGGAGCTGTTTGCACAGCCGGACATTGACGGCGGACTGGTGGGCGGCGCGTCCTTGAAGCCGGATTTCGGCAAGATCGTGTGTTATAATA
>NZ_CEWDFQ010000344.1:0-3142 GCF_982438285.1 Acetatifactor sp.
CTAATATTGTTTTAATCTTTGGTTTCTATAATGGGAACTGCAAAAAGAAAGAAGGGATGATATATCATGTTAAAAATGAAAAAGAGGGGAACGATTCAAAAACCGGAATGTCCGGCTCTTGACAACATTGCCCAGGAGACCGAAAAACTGCTGGAAGCCGTCAGCACACTGAGTAAATTTGACGTCCAGCTTCGATTTGTGTCAGGGGAGCTTTCAGAATATACACAGGAGATGCAGGATATCAGTCAGGAAAATGTCTCTGTAACCGAGGAAACCTCCGCCGGCATGAATCAGGTGAACCATTCGGTAACCACTGCGGCGGACACACTTCATGCAGTCACTGAAACCGCCAGAACACTGTCCAAGAAGAATGCAGACAGCAAGGTTCTTCTGGATGAGGCTTCCAGGCTCAAGGATGAGCTGATTGCAGATTCCAAAGACATGACTGCAAGCATCACGAATCTGGTGGATTTGACAGATGAGATTGACAAGGTGGTGGAAAACGTACAGGGCATTGCTGCCCAGACCAACCTTTTAGCCTTAAACGCTTCTATTGAAGCTGCCCGGGCCGGGGAACAGGGAAAAGGCTTTGCCGTAGTAGCCGAAGAAGTGAGAAAGCTTGCAGACGATACCAAGCAGTATCTGGAAAGCCTGCGCTCCTTTATGGCCCAGGTAAAGGAGGCTGCCGCCCAAAGCAGAGCCTCCCTGGCAAAATCCTTAAGCTCCACCGACGCAATGGGACAAAAGCTTGAGCTTGTGCACTCTTCCGTATCGGAAAATGTCTCCATGCTGGATGATGTGGTAGGGGAGGTAGACAGTATCAGCACCGCCATTGGGTCTATCACAAGGTCCTCGGAAGAAATTGACCGCGCCATGGAGCAGAACAGTCATGAAGCCCAGCGCTTAAGCGACGTGGCTCTGCATGTGGCAGGAAGCACCAATTCCAATACGGAATGCGCCGAGCAGGTAGAGCAGATAGACAATGTTTTGTCCGGTATTATCAAAAACTTATATGCAAACCTGCGCCTTGGAGGCAGACAGGTGAGCCTTTCTGAATTCAAAAACGCCGTAGATAAGGCAAAGCAGGCTCATATCACCTGGATGGAAAATCTGCAGCACATGGTGGATTCCATGACGCTTTCACCCTTACAGACAAACAGCAACAGATGCGTATTCGGACATTTTTATCAAATTTTCCGCAGCAGCAACAGCCGTCTTGCACCTGTGTGGAATGAAATCGGAATAGACCACAAAAAACTGCATGAAACAGGAGGCCGTGCCCTGGAGGCCATAAAAGGGAGAGACTCCCAGAAGGCTTCCTCTCTTTTCAAAGAAGCACAGTCCTTGTCCCAGTCTCTGTTACAGAAGCTGGAAGAGGCAAAAAAGCTTGCGGAAGCCTCTTAAGGCGCCCTATCTGATTCTTACATAAATACTCTTTAAAAGCTTGTTATTGGGGTTTCTGACCTCCTTGGTCTCCACAAAGGCGAACCCCTTGATCAGCTTGCTGAGCTTTGTGTATTTATAGTTTCTTGGGTCAAACCCGGGAACTCTCCTGGAGAGGGAAACGCCGATTTCGGACAAATCCACCCAGCCGTCGTCGCCGGATTTCAGGTCTATAATGGACCTGATTTCCGCGCCGATTTCCTTCATGGTCGGGATTGCCGTTACAAAAGAGGCCTCCTCTTCCTTTGCTTCTTCCTTAGTCTCATGCCTGGAACCAGCCGAAGCCTTCTGTGCGCCGGAGGTCTTTGCGCCTCCCTTATCCTCCTCGTGAGAAATCTCCTGAGAGCCCTCGCTCTCCTCTTCCCCTTCCTCGTTCTCCTGATACAAAAGATCCAGATACTTAAATTTTTCACAGGCGGAGACCAGCGAATTGGGCGTTTTCTGCTCCCCCATGCCAATCACCGTCATTCCCGCCTCCCGCAGTCTGATGGCAAGCTTGGTAAAATCACTGTCGGACGTAACCAGACAGAAGCCATCCACCTTGCCGGAATACAAAATGTCCATGGCATCAATGATCAAGGCCGCATCCGACGCATTTTTTCCTCTGGTATAATTAAACTGAAATACCGGCGTCAGGGCAAACTCCCGCACCTTCTCCTGCCAGGCGGAAACGCTGGCATTTGTGAAATCTCCGTAGATACGCTTATAGGTGGCAATGCCGTCATCATTTACTTCATCCATAATCAGCTTCGCATACTTTTTTGAAACGTTCTCTGCGTCAATTAAAACCGCTATCCTGCTTTGTTTATCCATCTTCTCTTTTTCCTTCCCCTTTATTCCTTCTGATACAGATGTATCTCAAAGGGCTGCAACAGTCCTTCTTTCTCTCCTGACACAAGCTTACATCCCGCGCCGTCCGAAATCTGATACCTTGCCTCCTGGTTTGTATGATTAATGGCAAATATCCATTTTTTCTGTCCCTTCTGACGAATGTTAAGCTCCACACCCTCGTCTGCGCTGCCGATTCCACTCACTCCGGCATCCGCAAGAACCCGGTTCATCACCGCCTCAAGCAGCTTTTGGGACGGCTCCGTGCCGATATAATAAACAGCGCCCTTTCCATAGGTATTCCGGGTGATGCAGGGAGCGCCTGCATAAAACTCTTCCTCATAGCTGGCCAGGGCTTCCGCTCCTGAAAGGGTGATGATATCGCTCCATTTTTCTGCAAAGAAATCGTCAGCTTTCTTCTCTCCCACAAAGGAGACCTTCACATTTACGTCCCTGAGGCAGTCATAATCCAGTATCTCAATGCCGCACAGGTCACCCAGCACACCGGGCAGCTCCCTGTCGCTCATACAGATATTGTGCTCGTCCTTTACCCCAGTGCGCATAGTCAGCACCAGGGTACCGCCCTCTCTTACATAGGAAAAATATTTCTCTGCGAGCGCATTCGTCATCAGATACTGCAGCGGCGCAACCACCAGCGGATACTTGGAAAGCTCTCCCGTATCCTCCACAAAATCCACGGGAATGCTCCGCTTATGCAGCTCACCATAATACTTTAAAAGCTGCTCCACGTAATTCAGCTCAGGATGCTGGGGCTGTATCTGGATGGCATATTCCTGACGGTAGGAAAATACTATGCCAGCCTGTGCCCTGGGAATGCTGCCCCAAAGGGCATCCATATGGGGTGCCAGCT
>NZ_CEWDFQ010000345.1:0-3135 GCF_982438285.1 Acetatifactor sp.
ATACTATATAAAAAGATGAAAGAATGACGATTTCTCGCATGGCTACGTAAGTGTAATATTTTCTGTATTTTCGGTTACAGGAAGCCCGTCGTATTTCGGATATTACCAGGTAGAGAAATCATCAGGGGAACCGCCCAAACATAGCTTTTCATGAAATTGTTTACGAAAATGTTAGAACAGAAGATCAGGCAGCAAGAGACAGAGCGTTTGAAAAGCTGGAAAGTCTCAGAAGAAAATTCTTCTTATCGGGCTTTGCAGAGAATCGTAGATTTCTCAAAAGAGATCTTTCTACAATCATTGGAGGAGTAATCTATGGATTTCAAAGCGCTTTTACAGACAACTGAATATGATTTTATACGAAACAATAAGCGGCTCGGAGACCGCATCATGCTTCTGGGTGTCGGTGGAAGCTATGCTTACGGAACCAACAATGAAAGAAGTGACATTGATTTTCGTGGAGTGACATTGCAGCTTTCGTCCGATCTCATCGGACTTACGGAATTTGAACAATACGAGGATGATAAGACGGATACAGTTATTTATGGCTTTAATAAGCTGGTAAAGCTGCTTCTGGAATGCAATCCGAATACCTGTGAGATACTGGGACTTGATGATGATCAATACCTTATTAAATCCCGACTTGGGCAGGAACTCATAGATAACAGCAGGATATTTCTCTCAAAGAGAGCCATTAAATCCTTCGGCGGGTATGCAGATGCCCAGCTGCGGCGTCTGCAGAATGCGATAGCCAGAGACACACTGCCCCAGAGCGACAAAGAGAAGCATATCCTGAAGTCAGTAAGGAACGCATTGGATGACTTTAACCGCCGTTATTCCGAGAAAGATGCCGGGAGCATAAAGCTTTATATAGACAAGGCGGAAAATCCAAAGCTGGACACAGAAATATTTGTAGACGCCGATTATAAGCATTTTCCTCTGCGGGATTATACAGAGCTATGGGGGACGATGCGGACAGTAGTGCGTGATTATGATAAGATTGGAAAACGTAACAAAAAGAAGGATGACAGTCATCTGAACAAGCACGCCATGCACCTCATCCGGCTTTTTATGATGGCCATTGATATATTGGAAAGGGGTGAAATTATTACGCATAGAGTGAATGACCTTCCGGTTCTTCTTGCCATTAGAAGAGGCGAGTACATGCTTCCGGACGGAACATTTTCACCGGAGTTTTACGAAATGCTGGAAGAATATGAGAAAAAGCTTGATGAGGCGGCAGAGGGAACACAGCTTCCCGATCATCCTGATATGCCCGCCGTGGAAGCTTTTGTGGAACGCGTCAATCGTTATGCTGTGACAGGTGAACTTTAGATGAGAGATGTAGAAAAAGAAATCAGGGAAAAGCTGAATGAAATAGAACAAACAGAAGGAGTCAGGATTCTTCATGCGGTTGAGTCCGGGAGCAGGGCATGGGGCTTTGCGTCACCGGACAGCGATTATGATGTGCGGTTTGTATATGTAAGGCCTAAAGAGGATTATCTGCGCCTTGATGAACCGAGAGATGTGATTGAATGGCAGCTGGACGAGGTGCTTGATATCAACGGCTGGGATATTAAGAAAGCTTTGCGGCAGTTTGCAAAGGGGAATGCCACGCTCTTTGAATGGAGCGGATCGCCGATCATATACCGCACAACAGAGGAATGGAAGAAGATCAGCCAGGTATCCAAACAGTATTTTTCTGAGAAGGCAGCAGTATATCATTATTACGGGACAGCCAACAGCACGCTTTGGGGATATCTGCTTGGTGACACAATTCGTTATAAGAAATATTTTTATGCGCTTCGTCCTCTGCTTGCAGCACAGTATATTGAGAAGTATCATGCGGCTCCTCCGGTTTTGTTCGATGATCTTCTGAAGATGGATATGCCGCAGAAGCTTAAGAAAGCTATAGATGAACTGTTGGAAATAAAGAAGAAGACAATGGAGGATGCGGAAAACCCGCATATGCCGGCAATCCAGGCTTTTATTGAGGCAGAGACGGCAAGACAGAAAGAGATAGCGGATTCTCTCCCGGATGACCATAACAAGGATTTGGCAGAGTTGAATCGGGTTTTCAGACAAATTCTCTTAAAAACGGACAGGCATAAGACCAACAGGGCAGCGGCATCCTGTGAATCGAAACGGGAAGAGGCCGGAAAGAATCAGCCATAAAAAATTGTTATTGGCTATTTGGCAGGAAGAAAGCTATAATGATCTGTAAGAACAATGTCCCGGGATTTTGGGAGGGCCTTCGGACCAAAAGAAGGGACAAAGGAGGAATTGTATGGAATACCGTAAGCTGCCCCATGGACAGGAGCAGATCAGCATGATCGGCCTTGGCAACAGCTCCTTAGGCCCGTGCGGTGAGGAAGAAATGGAAAAGACAGTGGCTATGGCCATAGAAAACGGCGTCAACTATTTTGACATGGCGGCGGGGGATGCGTCCCCCTTTCCGGCTTACGGACGGGCTGTTTCCGGGTGCCGCAGCCAGGTGTATTTTCAGGTGCATTTTGGAGCGGATTATCGAAGCGGCAAATACGGATGGACCCTGAAGCTGGATGAAATCAAGCGCTCCGTGGACTGGCAGCTGAAGGCTCTGCGCACGGACTATATCGACTTTGGCTTTATCCATTGTCTGGACGAGGAAGCAGATCTGGAAGCTGCCATCAGACAGGGAACCCTTGCGTATATGGAGGAGTTAAAGCAGCAGGGAGTAATCCGCCATATAGGCCTATCCTCCCATACGCCTTTCGTGGTAAACAAGGTGCTGGATATGCACATTCTGGATATGCTTATGTTCAGCATCAATCCGGCCTATGATTACAGGCACGGCGAATACGCAGTGGGAAGCGGAGATGAAAGGGCGGCTCTTTACAGACGCTGCCAGGCGGAGGGGGTTGGAATCTCCGTCATGAAGGCATTTTCCGGCGGCCAGCTGCTGGATGAGAAAACCTCTCCCTTTGGCCGGGCGCTGACCGCATACCAGTGTATACAGTATGCCTTGGACCGGCCCGGTGTTTTGACGGTGCTTCCCGGCGTGCGTGACAGGAAGGATTTAAAGCAGCTTCTGGGATTTCTGGAGGCTTCCCCGGAGGAAAGGGATTACTCCGCCATAGGCAGCTTTACGCCTAAGGA
>NZ_CEWDFQ010000346.1:0-3093 GCF_982438285.1 Acetatifactor sp.
GTATTACCTGGATGTGGAATGGGTACTCGAAACGGAGGAGGAATACCGGCAGAACTTTGAAAAATGCTTTCGGCCTCAGGCTGGCTTTGAAGCGGAATATGCCATCGGCATAGACGATAAAAAGGACAAATTGATTTTGACTGTAAAGGGGCCTCATATGGAATGTGTTTATGGAGCACCTAAGCAGCCGGAGGTGGAAATTCAGACCGACAAAATCACGTTGGAGGATATTGTGAACGGAAGAATGACCTTCCAGAGGGCATTTATGTCAGGGGCAATGAAGGTAAAGGGCGATTTCAGAACCCTTCGGATGTTGGATGTGCTGTTTCCCTTTGAGGAGAGAAAAAGTGTATAAACAGACAGTGTAAGGACATTTCCTGAAAAAGGAGGAAAAGATGAAAAAAGCAGATTGTATTTTTTGTAAAATTGCAAATGGGGAGATTCCATCAAAGTCTTTGTATGAGGACGAAAAGTTTCGAGTGATTCTTGATCTTGGACCGGCAGCCAAGGGGCATTCCCTCATTCTGCCCAAAGATCATGCTGCAAATTTATATGAACTTCCCGAAAAGCTGGCGGGGGATGCGATGATCCTTGCAAAGAAGATGGCAAGTCTTTTGACTGAGAAGTTAAACTGTGACGGCATCAATCTGGTACAGAACAATGGGGAGGCTGCAGGACAGACAGTAGAACATTTTCATATTCATTTAATTCCTCGGTATAAAGGGGACGGACAGAATATTAACTGGGTGCCTGGGAAACCTTCTCAGGAGGAACTGGAAGAGGTTAGAAAGCAGATTTTGGAGTAATGGAATACCATGAGAACAGTGGACGTGAGTGAAGTGACCCGCAACATCAAAGAAATGTGTATTGAGGCCAATTATTTCCTTTCAGAGGATATGAAGGAAGCTATGAAAAGAGCGGCTGATGCCGAGAAAGCGCCTCTTGGAAGAAAAATATTAGGGCAGCTGCAGGAAAACATGGACATTGCGGGGAAAGATTGGATTCCCATCTGCCAGGATACGGGAATGGCAGTGATTTTTATGGAAATTGGCCAGGATGTGCATTTTGAAGGAGGGTTTCTGGAAGATGCCGTCAATGAAGGAGTGCGCCAGGGCTACACAGAAGGATTTCTGCGCAAATCTGTGGTGCGTGACCCCATTTTGCGGGAAAATACAAAGGATAACACACCGGCGGTGGTGTATTATGAAATTGTGCAAGGAGACGGGGTAACGATTACAGTGGCTCCAAAAGGATTCGGCAGTGAAAATATGAGCAGGGTGTTCATGCTGAAGCCGGCGGACGGAATAGAGGGAATCAAGCAGGCTGTTCTGACGGCGGTGAAGGAAGCAGGACCCAATGCCTGCCCGCCTATGGTGGTAGGAGTGGGAATTGGAGGCACCTTTGAGAAGTGCGCACTGCTGGCAAAAAAGGCACTTATCCGTTCCGTAAAAAAGCGTTCCGAGATCCCTTATGTTCGTGAGCTGGAGGAGGAAATCCTAGAGAAGATCAATAGCCTGGGAATCGGCCCTGGAGGACTTGGAGGAAGCATAACGGCATTGGCGGTTAACGTGGAAACCTATGCTACTCATATTGCTGGGCTGCCTGTGGCAGTGAATATTTGCTGTCATGTAAACCGTCATGTAACAAGAGTACTTTGACGAAGGAACGGGGACGGAAGGAATGGAAAGTATGAACAAGTACATTAATGTACCGTTAAGTGATGCGGATGCAGCCAAGCTGCGTGCTGGAGACTATGTGTATTTAACGGGGATCATATATACGGCAAGAGATGCAGCTCATAAAAGAATGTATGAGGTGCTGCAGAGAGGAGAAGCGCTTCCCATAGAAATGAAGAACAGTGTGATCTATTATATGGGGCCTTCGCCTGCGAGAGAGGGGCGTCCCATAGGGTCTGCAGGCCCAACGACGGCAGGCAGAATGGATAGATATACACCTTCACTTTTGGACCTTGGTCTAAAGGGAATGATAGGAAAGGGTAAGAGGACGCCGGAGGTGAAAGAGGCTATTGTAAGAAATGGAGCCGTTTACTTTGCCGCTGTGGGAGGGGCTGGAGCGCTGCTGGCCCGCGCTGTCACCAAATCAGAGGTGGTAGCGTATGATGATTTGGGTACAGAGGCCATCCGTCGGCTGGAGATCAAAGATTTTCCTGCGATTGTAGTGATTGACTCTCAGGGAAATGATTTATACGAGACCGCAATAGAGGAGTATTGCAGAGAATAATTTGCTTGAAAGCAGGAGAGCATAGATGAAACGTATTATTTTGATGGTGCTGCGGCTTCTTTGGAAAGTGCCTTATTATTTTTACCTGATCTGGAAATGCGGAAAGGATGAGAGCATTACCCTGGATGAAGCCTATGCACGGGTAAAAAAGGTTACAAAAGCAGCAAATCATGCGGGAAGGGTAAAAATTGAGGCATATGGATTGGAAAATATCCCCAGGGAGAACGGGTTTATATTTTTTCCCAATCATCAGGGCCTATTTGATGTGCTGGTGTTTTTGGATTCCTGCCCGGTGCCTTTTTCCTTTGTGATAAAGAAGGAAGCAAGCAATGTGATTTTGCTAAAACAGGTGGTAGCTGCGTTAAGGGCAATCCCTATTGACAGAGAAGATATAAGACAGTCCATGCAGGTAATTAACCAGGTAACACAAGAGGTGAAAAAAGGAAGAAATTTTCTGATTTTTGCAGAGGGGACCAGAAGCAAAATGGGAAACAGGCTTCTCCCTTTTAAAGGAGGAACCTTTAAGAGCGCGGTAAAAGCAAAATGTCCCATTGTGCCGTGCGCTTTAATTGATTCTTTCAAGCCCTTTGACGAGAATTCCATCCGGCCGGTGACGGTGAAGCTGATCTATCTGCCGCCCCTGTATTATGAAGAATATGCAGGCATGAAAACAACAGAAATCGGGGCTGAGGTGAAAAGAAGGATAGAGGAGGCTATTGCAATGGCTGAATCCCAGACGCAGCTTTGAGAATGGACGCGGGCTGAATTGTTGCACGGGATATGATAAAATGAAAAAATGTAGGTTTGTCAAACATTTGTTACATTGACTGTAAATAATCCTGAAGTACCTCT
>NZ_CEWDFQ010000347.1:0-3091 GCF_982438285.1 Acetatifactor sp.
AATACGCAGAGTGCCAGCCGCCAGTCAAAGAATGCAAGGAGGAGGCAGGTAATCGTTACTGTAATCCCATTCGCGATCAGCGGCGGGATTGTACTGCTTAATAACGATTCCATGCTGCTGCAGTCCGCCATCATATTTGTAGTAAGCTCTGACAGGTCTTTCGTATTGAAAAAGCTCATGGGCAGCTTTCGCAGGTGGTCTGCAATACGGAGCCTTGTGGCATTGGATTCTTTGTAAGATGCTATATATGTCTTGCGGTAGTCATTTTTTGCTGCAAGGAAAACCAGAAGCGCCGAGACTATCCCCGCTCCCCACAGCATCCAGATATGTCCCCACTGGATTGTACCGCCATCTGCGATCGGTGCCAGTATTTTGGCAAAGATCATCACCGTCACACAAAACGGCAGAAGCATCGCCAGGTTTGTTATGGTGCAGGCAAAAATTGCTTTTTTCAGGTCCTTATATCCTTTCTCTGATAAAAAAAGTGCCTTTTGTAATTTGCTCATCTGTTACACCGCCTTTCCACTGATCTTCCAGTTGACTGCCTCTGTATAATGTTCCCACATCTGTGCATAGCGTCCCCCGGATTTTAACAGTTCTTCATGCTTCCCTGATTCGGTCAGCTTCCCTTTTTCCATTACGATGATCTGATCTGCACTGCGGATTGTAGACAGCCTGTGCGCAATGATAATTACCGTTTTCCCAGCCATCAGTTTTTCAAAAGCTTTCTGGATCAGATACTCATTTTCCGGGTCGCTGAAAGCAGTCGCCTCATCCAGCACAATAATAGGAGAATCTTTGATGATCGCCCTGGCTATCGCGATCCGCTGGCGTTCGCCGCCGGATAAATGCACACCATTTGCACCAACGACGGTATGGTAGCCCTCCGGAAGTTTTGTGATAAAGTCATGGCACTGTGCGGCTTTTGCCGCTTCTGCTACCTCTTCTTCCGTTGCAGTTTCATTTCCCATACGGATGTTATCAAGGATGCTCTGCTTGAACAGGAAAATATCCTGAAACACAAAACTTACGTGACGCATGAGCTCTTCATGTGCCATGTCCCGTATATCCACGCCCCCTAAAGTGATCCTGCCGCCGGATACATCCCAGAAACGTGAGATCAGGCTGGCAATGGTACTTTTCCCTCCGCCGGATGGCCCCACGACCGCGGTGACCTGCCCCTGCCCGGCTGCAAATGACACCTGATCAAGCGCTTTGCCCGCAGGGTCCCCGGTATATGTAAAACTCACATTGTCAAAAACAACATCCTCTCCCACATGTTCCTTTGGATGCGGCGTTTCCGGCATTTCCGGGATATTTAAGATTTCGTCCATGCGGGCAACATTCCCGTCGATCTGCATGAAAGATTCCGAGATATACATAATTTTATTCAAGACGCCCGCAATTGCCGAGACAAAAAGCAGGTAAAAAATAAACGTCATGGCGAACTCTGTAAAATCTGCAGAACGGGAGCCAATCAGGATCCCCACCGGCACAAGGATCAGGTAAATATTATTGATAATAGTCGTAAAAGCCGGCATGCAGATCTGCCATCCTAAGGCAAATTTTAGTACCCATTCCGTATAGCCTGTAATGGCTTCCTCCAATTTTTTAAATGAGGAAGCTGTCTGGTTAAAGGCTTTCACTACAGACATGCCGCGGACATATTCCACGGAAGCGTTGTTCATCTCCTCAGATGCTTTCTGGTATTTCCCCATGTTTTCTTTCATTGCACCGCTTCCAAACCCGATAAATTCCGCTGCAAACGCCAGAATGATCCCAACAAGGGATGCAAGCCCGAAACGCCAGTCTACTGCAAAAAGAATGATGACCATGACCACCGGGGCGGTTACAGAGGCTACAAAGTCCGGGAATTGATGTGCGATAAAGCCTTCCACGCTCTCAATGTTCTCATCCATGATCTTTCTTAAACGTCCACTGCCGATGGTAAGATGATACCCCAGCGGTATTTTGGTGATATGGTCTGCAAATAAGACTTTCAGGTCGTACAGCGTCCCAAATGCCGCTATATGGGAACAGAAAATAGCCAGAAAATACAACAGGATATTGGCAATGATCCCGGCTAAAGCCATCCAGCCATACCCCATGACACTTCCCATATCCAATGCATCAAAATCAGGAAATGCGCCAAAAATCAGGCGGATCATAAAATAGACCGCCAGGTACGGGATAAACGAAGCCACCGCTGCCAGTGAAGAGAGGGCTGCCGACAGAAAAATAAGCCCTTTCCTGCCGGAAGCCAGCTCCATGCAGCGTGCCAGGCCAGTTTTTGGCTTTGTCTCTTTCGTCTTTTTGTTTGACATCACATGAAACCTCCTAAATATAATAATGGTGCGGTTAGCAATTGCTAACCGCACCATTATTATATCGGCATCACTGAAACTTTTCCGCTCCATTCTTTTATAATGATCGCAGAAATAGCCCATTCCTACTACTTATTTTTCCGGTAATCTTTAGGCAGTACCCCATAAACAGACCGGAACGCCTTCGCAAATTTACCGGCATTGCTGTACCCTAATTCCAGTGCAATATCCCCGATCTTCCGCTTGTTCTCCAGCAGCATTCCCGCCGCAAGGTTCATTTTATATTTCTTCAGGTAGGCGTAGGGTGTATCACCGTAAATATGTGAAAACACCCGATGGAACACCGTAAGGTTCAGATGTTTCTCCTTCACCAGATGTTCTAACGGAACCCTCTCATCGAGGTGTCCAACAAGGTAATTACGGATTGCCTTTACTGCCTGTATCTGCCCTTTGTCAAAATATTTAAAGTCGCATCCATCTACATGTGCCAACTGATCCATATGATACAGCAGCTCCATTGCCTTGATCCTGAAATACCCGATGCGTTCCTTCCCTTTCGCTTCATATATCTCAGAGAAAAGCTGTGAAAGCTTCGCCGGTGTCTGCCCAGTATACCACTTCTTCCCAATGCCCAGTGTTTCCCCGATTTTATCAATGTCAACCGGGATTGCCGACATCATCTCTTTTGCCTGCTGTGAGAGAGCCTGCCTGTCTACGACAAGGCTCACGGCAAAGCACCTTTTCAAGGGAAAGGAAAAAGAAACTGG
>NZ_CEWDFQ010000348.1:0-3091 GCF_982438285.1 Acetatifactor sp.
CTATGATATTGTATATAACCTGGTAAAGGACGCTGTGAATGCCGGGGTACAGTATATTTACAAAAAGACGGATTCAGGACTGCGGGGAAATGTGGGAAGCGAGCTGAGCGCCACGCTGCGGGCCAGCGGGAAAAAATTTCTTGCCTTTGTGCCTGCCTTTCCCAAAATGAACCGGGTAACCACAGGAGGTGTTCATTACATAGACGGTATCCCCTTGCGAAGAAGCGTATACGGAAAGGATCCCTTTGACCCGGTGGTCAGCTCTTACATTCCTGATTTGTTTGCAGATTTTGGAGTAAAGGTAAAGGTTTTTGAGAAGGCGGATAAATATGACACAAATGCCACAGAAGAAACCATCGGTATCTTTGACGCCCATACGGATCAGGACATGGATCGAATCATCAGGCATTTGAAGCAGAAAGGGCAGTTATCCGTTATGGCGGGCTGCGCCGGAGCTGCGGCGGTTCTAAATCGGGTGGCGGGCTTCGAGTGGAGACTCCGGGTGCGGCCCAGTCTAGATAAGCCGCTGCTGGTAATCTGTGGAAGCGTAAGCCCGGTGTCTAAGGCCCAGGTGGAGTATGCCAAAAAGCATGGCTTTGGATGGGCCGCCCTCAGTGTGGACAGGCAGTTAAAGGAAACGTATCTGCTTTCCCAGGAAGGAAAAGACTGGTTTGCAGGGCTGTGCCGGGAATGCGCTTTGTCAGAGCACTATATCATAGAGACAGATACTGTAAACCTGCTGGGAGACGAACCCATGGAGACGGCTAAAGATCGGGACAGGGGACGGCAGATTGCGGCGTCTTTAGGCCGTATCGTAGGGCGGCTTTTGGAGTCTGGGGTGGAAAAAACACTGATGATTATTGGAGGAGACACGCTGCTTGGTTTTTTTGAAGCCAACGACTGCCGAAGCATTCAGATCGTGTGCGAGCTAAGCGACGGCATGGTGCTGTCCAGGATGGACATTCAGGGGAAAGCCTTCTGGCTGATTTCCAAGTCCGGGGCCTTTGGGGACCGGGAGCTGCTTGTAAGTCTTGCACAGCAACAGCAGATAAGGAGAGAGATACAGATTGAACAGAAAAGTATATAAAACATATAAGCTGAAGCTGCCAGGTGCGATTTGCAGCGGAGAAAATGCCATGGATACCCTGGGAGAGATTGTAGGAGATAAATATAAGAAAATTGCATTGTTTACGGATCAGGGAATCGTCCGGGCGGGGGTGATAGATAAGCCTCTTTCTCTGCTTCAAAAAACGGGAGCACAGATTCTTGTGCTGGATGAGCTTCCCTCGGAGCCTGCTTGGGAAGCGGCTCAGGAGATCGCAGACCGCTGCCTTGAGTTTGGAGCGGAATTGATTGTGGCGGTAGGAGGCGGAAGCGTGATGGATGTGGCAAAGCTTGCTTCCGTTCTGGGAGGAGAGAATGTCAGCGTAAAGGCTTTGCTTTCCAATTCCGGGCTCTGCCAAAAAAGGATACCCACAGTGATGGTTCCCACCACTGCGGGCACCGGAGCGGAGGCCACGCCAAACTGTATTCTGGCTGTGCCGGAAAAAGAGCTGAAGATGGGAATTGTAAGCGAGGAAATGATGGCGGATTATGTGATTTTGGACAGAGAACCCAAACAAGGCCCGCCGCCCGCCATTGCCGCCGCCACAGGAGTGGATGCCTTATGCCATGCTCTGGAGTGTTACACCTCCAAAAAAGCTACTCCCTTCAGCGATTTGTTCGCCATGGAAGCACTTAGACTGATCATTCCCAATATTGAGAAGGCCTGCATGGATACCAGTGCCCTTGAGGAAAAAGAAAAAATGCTGCTGGCTTCTTTTTATGCGGGAGCAGCCATTACGGCATCCGGAACCACAGGAGTCCATGCCCTGTCTTACCCTCTTGGCGGAAAGTACCATATCCCCCACGGCACGGCGAATGCTATTATGCTGTTACCGGTGATGAAGTATAATGCCCCTTGCTGTCAGGAGGAATTTGCTCAAATTTATGATGCCTGTCTGAGCTCGGACGGGGAAGAGGACACTTCTGAAAGAAAAAAAGATCTGTCTGAAGGGGAAAAAGCCGAACGGGTGCTTGGGTGGCTTGAGGAATTGCTGAAAAAGCTTCCGCTGGAGCTTTCTTTGGAAAAGTACGGAATTGGGGAAGAGGAGCTGGAAACCCTGGTCCGCTCCGGCATGGAGGTACAGAGGCTTTTGGTAAACAATAAGAGGGAAATCACTGCACAGGCAGCGCGAGACCTGTATCAGGAGGCAATGTATGGTGGAGATTAAGGGAATTATTCCTCCGATTCTGACCCCCATGGGGGAGGATGAAGAGATCAGGCAGCAGGAGCTTAGGAATCAGGTAAATAGAATGATAGAGGCTGGGGTTCACGGAATTTTCGCCTGCGGCACCAATGGAGAGGGATATGCCTTAAGTGAACAGGAAAAGGAAATGGTTCTGGAGACCGTTATTGAAGAGACGGCGGGAAGGGTTCCTGTGTATGGCGGTGTGGGCTGCATCACCACCAGGGATACGCTGCGTCTGGCTAAGAGAGCGGAAAGCATGGGATGCGATGTGCTTTCTATTATTACGCCCTCCTTTGCCCAGGCATCCCAGGAGGAGCTGTATGAGCACTACCTGTGTGTGGCAAGAGGGGTGAACCTTCCGATTGTATTGTATAACATACCTGCCAGGACAGGAAATTCCCTGGGGGTGGATTTGGTAAAGCGCCTGTCCCAGGTGGAAAATATTGTGGGGATTAAGGACAGCAGCGGAAATTTTGATCAGATGCTGCAATATTTGGAAGCAACCGCAGGCAGCGGCTTTAAGGTGCTTTCGGGGAACGATTCTCTGATTCTTTGGAATCTTTTGGCCGGTGGAGCCGGAGGGATTGCAGGCTGTGCCAATGTTTACCCGGAAAATATGGTGCGCATCTATGAATGCTTTATAAAGGGAGACATAGAAGAGGCAAAGCGGGCCCAGGATGCCATTCGAAGCTTCCGGGACTGCTTCCGCTACGGAAATCCCAATACCGTTGTGAAAACCGCCGTGGCCTTGCTGGGATATCCGGTGGGAAACTGCAGACGGCCCTTTCACCAGCTTTCAA
>NZ_CEWDFQ010000349.1:0-3087 GCF_982438285.1 Acetatifactor sp.
AATATACACAGTATAACAATGGATAGCAATGTATATATTGACAAGATATATTATTATTGATAAAATCAAAGAAAATTGAGTAGAAATTGAGGAAATATCAATGGACAAGACAAAGCAGCCTACATCACAGGAAACAACACAAGCCAATTTCCGTGTTTTACCAGAAACAGCAAATAAATTCAGGGAATTCTGCAAGGAGAATGGTCTTAATCAAGCCCAGGCATTTGACCACATCATGCAGGTTGTGGAACTGAGTTACGCAAGGGAGAAAATGGTTACAAGGGGCACAGAGATTGATGAGTTTGAACGCCATATAAAAGCTCTCATGTCAGCATACACATCCAGCCTGCAGTTAGCTGAAAACGCAGATGCGAGAATGCTTGATAAATATGAGGGGCAGCTAAGCTCAAAGGATGAGACCATACAGACTTTACAAGCAGAGAAAAAGCGTCTTGAAAGCCAGATAGATGTTGTCCGGGGCATGAGGGATCAATCTGACAGAGAGGCAAAAGATGCAAAAAGAGATTTGGAGACTGCCCTGAGAGAAAAAGATTCAGCGGAAAACGCGGCGAAGGATAAAGAAGAAATTAACAAGATGCTGGAGAAACGCCTGATTGAAACAGAAGAAAAGGCCAAGGCTTACGATGCCCTTAAGGCAGAAGCGGATGGATTAAGGCAGCAGGTTGATGAATTAGGACGGCAAATGGAAAAAGAGGGGATTGAAGCGGAGCGGAGGCAGGAAAGGGCAGTACAACAGGTAACTGACGAAAAGGAGAGTGCAATTCGCAATCTTGAAAGAGAAAACAGCAGGCTGAATGCCCAGCTCGAACAGGAAAAAGCCTCGCTTTCAGCAAAAATTGCGGCTGCACAATTGGAAGTGGAGAAAGGTCATAGTAAGGAAATTAAAGAGCTGTATTCACAAATCGATGACCTACGGAAAGAAAATGTTGCATTGACAAAACAAGTGGTGGATCTGCAGGCGAAAAAAGAATAAAAGATAATCTGGAGCCGGAGGAATTAATTCTGGCGCAAAGCTGTGAATTTCTTATGCAGCCGGGGAAAATGTAATTTCTCTGGCTGTTTTTGTTTCTGCCGCACTCCGGAGGGACGGCATTTTACCCGTAGTTATATTCTGCTTCTATTTGTCTCTGTTTTGTTTCTCGGAAGAATGGATGCCGGATTTTTCTTAAGTCCCATCATAACAAATCTGAAGAATTCTTAAGTCAGTATCCTGCTCAACCTTATTGTGGTATGATGGATTTACAAAAATAAACGAAGATGGTAGGAGCATTGATGGACAAAAATATATTAGTCATTGAAGACGATAAAGATATCCGCGAAGGAATAAAAATACTTCTTGAAGGTGAAGGCTACGTTATAGAAGAAGCTTCCAATGGCATGGAAGGCCTGGAGAAACTGAATCCAAAGACGAATTTAGTGATCCTTGACATTATGATGCCGGGGATATCCGGTCTAAAGATATGTGAAGAGATTCGGAAAATTTCGTATGTTCCCATTCTGTTTTTGACTGCAAAATCAAAAGAATCGGACAAACTGATCGGGTTTATGGCCGGGGCAGATGACTACCTTGTAAAACCGTTTTCCCATACTGAATTGTTTGTCAGGGTACGGGCCCTTCTTCGGCGTCAGCAAATATATGATAAGGGGACTGTGCAGGCTGCTCAGGAAGAAGAGTGGATTGAAATGCATCAGATACGTATTAATACCTCTAAAAACATTGTTTTTCTAAAGGGGGATGAGTTGTGTCTGACCGAAATTGAATATAAAATATTGCTGCTGCTGATGCGCTATCCTGCGAAGACCTTTTCCTTGCAAAACCTATATGAAAGTATATGGGAACAAAGCTTTATAAGTTCTTCTGCAAACACGGTTATGGTTCATGTCAGAAATCTTCGTACCAAAATAGAAGAGAATTCGCAAAAACCTAAAATTATTGTAACTGTATGGGGAAAGGGGTACCGGCTTGGATAAATTTTGGGGAAAAACACTTACACGAAAATTAATCCGGCTCCTTTTAATAGGCTTCGGTATAGCTGTAATCGTATTCTTTGTCCTATTAAAAATTGCGAACACGTTTTTAAGTGAGTATTTTTTCAGTTCAGATTATATATATGAGTCAGAAACTGCTTATATAGAAGAATTAGAGGACTTTGTCGCGAAAGAAAATTTGGCCGCAACAGATACGGAAAGGCTTGGTGAGTGGGCACACAAAAAAGGGATCCACCAATTTACGATCTCCCGTGACAGAATACTGATTTATGACAGCACTTATTCAGATTCCATTATATTAAGTGATGCAGAATCCGAGTCTTTGCACTATAATTGGCAATATTTCCATTCGGTTGAATTTGCTGACGGCCATGCAGATGTGTTTATATATGCGGATTATGAAATGAAATTTTATGTCCTCTCATATATAGCAATTGCGTTTCTTAGCGTACTTATATGGATTCTAATTTTTGCGCTTGGTATCCGCAAAGAGGTCAAATATATCCAACAGCTTAGTACAGGCGTTGAAAAAATAGGAGCGGGTGCATTAGACTATGTGGTTCCTATAAAAGGAACTGACGAACTCGGCGATCTTGCGCGAGGTTTGAACCAAATGCGGCTCGCATTGGTTGAGAAACAAGAAAATGAGCGAAAAATGAAAGCTGCGCAGGAAAAGCTTGTGCTTGGCATGGCACATGACCTGAGGACACCATTAACTGGCCTTATGACTTTTTTGGAAATTGCAAAAAAACAGCAGGACCTGAAAGAATGTAATGAATACATCAACAAAGCTTATTCTAAAACTCTGCAGATCCGTGATCTTTCAAATCAGCTGTTTGATTTTTTCCTGATTAATTCTGAAAGTCCGATGAAATTGGAAACCCCGGAAACTGTAGAATATGCATTAGGAGAATATCTTTCTGAGCTTTATGGGCTTCTGGAAATGGAGCATTTCCTAGTTTCTGTGGAGGAACTCTACTGGGAACCGGTAGAAGTGCAAATAAGTACAGATTATGTGGGGAGAATTATAGACAATCTTGTCTCTAACATAAAGAAATATGCAGACCCTTCCATGCC
>NZ_CEWDFQ010000350.1:0-3086 GCF_982438285.1 Acetatifactor sp.
TTTTTACATATCCATACCGCCGAACGGGGCAGCAGAATATCCCCCTCCACCGGATACTGAAAATCCTTTTTCCCTTTAGTATGAGGAAGCTTTAAGGGCACTGAGCTGTGGTTGATCACAATGCAGCCGTTTTCAAATTCCCCTGTCTCTATGTTTCTTCCCCTCACAATTCTCTCCGGCCGACAGTGTACCGACAAAATATCTTCAAACAGCCTGGTACCGGACAGGATAAGAGGATACATCTCCGCATTTTTCTGATCATAGGGAACGTGGGGAATATTCTGGCAGGCGTAGGAGGCGCCTATCTGTACTCCAAAAGAATATATGGCTCCTTCTCCCATCCTGTTTTTTACCACACAGGGGCGACGGCTGTTTACATACCGGGCCAGGACTTCTCCTTTGCTATAGCTCTGGAAACAGTTTCCCTGGGCTATGATCGTCACATCATATTGATAGGGCTGCCTGGGACAATCCTCCCCCTTGATTCCAAAGACATTTTCACAAAGGGCATCCTCCGGCCCGTGCAGCAGAGCCCCTCCCTTTTGGGTCCATTCCCGGATCTTCTCCTCCAGCTCTTTATCGGCGCAGAGGCAGTAACAATCGTCAGAAGGCACAACCAATATTTTATAAGAAGCAAGTCCACCCTTTTTTACCACTCCCTTGTCAATGACATCCACCTGATATCCCAGATCGCACAGCAGCCTGTACCACCCCAAAAAATCCAGCCTTCTTGTTTTATTCCCTTCCACCTCAAAGGGCTCTATCCCAGCCATGGCAGAGGGAAAAAGCAGGGCGGCCTCCTTCTTTTTGTTTCCTCTCCTTTGTGGAATCACTCTTGCCAGCCATTCATTGCCTGTTTTCAACGACTTAAGAAAGCTCTCATCCATGCGGTTTAACACGCCTCCGTCATCCAGCCCGTTTATACCGTAGGAGGAATAGCCCTCCACACCCGCCGCAGCCATAACGCCGATCAGCTCACAGGGCGTTAAAAATTCATACACATCCTGATAGAGAAATCTTCCCCAGTAAATCCCCCCTAAATTTGTTTTTCCTTCATTCATCACCCGCATCATGCTGTGCTGGCAGGATACGGCGTAAGGATCAGGCTTTCCGTCCGGCGTGACGGGCACCGTAAGAAAGTGACAGCAATCCACATAATCCGCCAGGGCATAAATGTCGATTCCTCTTACCGCCGTATCCCATAGACCGCTGAAATCCGCATCCCGATCTGCCAGCCTGTTTCCGTCCACATTTAAAAAATAACCCCATTGCGTCATGCCTGGAAACAGGAAAATTCTGTCATCTATTTTTTTCAGCTTTTTCTGCATGGTCTTAAAGTAGTTTTTCAGCTCTTCCATTTTCCAAAAAGCGTTATCCCTCCACATATAAAATCTGGGGGTGGCCTTTTTGATGTCCTCTGGCTCAAAGGGGTGGGTTTTGTCATAGGAAAAGGTAAACCAATAGTCCTTTGGCTCAAGCTCCTCAAAGGAATCAAAGCCGGTTTGATACGCCTCATTAAACCGCTGTATATCTCCTTCATAAATTCTCTTCAGGTATGCTACATACCGGTTCTTTCCATCCTGGTCAAAGCTCATGGCCGCCACCGGATCCCACATGGAGCAAAGGGGCAGCACCTCTTTTCCCTTGTCCAGGCAACAGGTATAGTTCTGCCCATACTGCTTCATAAGGCGCTGCACATGGTTGACCATGGAAAGCTGCGCGTACTCAGACCAATATTTGTACCAGTGCCCGGGACGGCCTTCCCTGTTTATAATTTCCTCTCCGAAGATGGGAGGGCTGAACCGGATGCGGGGATAAAGATTGTCCCCGTTTAAATAAAGAGCCAGAAAATTATGTCCCAGACCATGTCTTTCTGCAGACTGCTGCATATACTCCTGCATTTCCACATAGGGACTGAGCGCTCCCGTCTCATACCTGTCCCTGAAATCCTCCCAGGCCTTGGCATCCAGCATCACATCCGTAAAGCCCAGCTGTGCAATCTGCTCCATCATCTGATCCACAAAGTCTTTATCGTCATAGGCAGGACAGTAAAAGTTTCCAAACCAGATGTTGATGAAGGGTTTTTTTGATCCGCTGCTTATCATTTTGCATCCTCCTGTCTGCTTTTTACACTTTTTTTCATCATACCAATTTCGTGTGAAAAACATATGAAGAAACTTTTCCAAGCCTATGTAAAAAATTGTCCTGCCCCGAAAATCTCTTTCTTATGAGGGATGGAAGGGTGGAATCTGAAAAGGTTTATCTTTCCTTTTCCCTGTAAATAGTGTATACTGAGTACGCAAAAATACAGCCGGACAAATCTCTCTTTTGAACCTCCGGCGCTCAGAAACGGAAAGGATACTTTAGCATGAACAAAATCGGAATTATCGGGGCAATGGAGTTAGAGGTTGAGGAATTAAAATCCAAGATGACCCTTTCAAATATCCGCAAAAGGGCAGGAATGGAGTTTTTTGAAGGCACCCTTAATGGGGCTGAGGCTGTCATTGTCCGCAGCGGTGTGGGCAAGGTCAACGCCGCTGTGTGCGTGCAGATTCTTGCAGACGATTTCCAGGTGACGCACATTATCAATACGGGAGTGGCAGGCTCTCTGAATGCAAAGCTGGACATCGGCGATATCCTGATTTCCCGGGATGCTCTCTACCATGACGTGGACGCCGTAATTTTCGGCTACCAGCCGGGGGAGGTTCCTCAGCTTGGCATAAGAGAATTTCCAGCGGACGAGCGGCTTGCTTCGCTGGCCAAGGCCTCCTGTGAGAGAGTCAACCCCGGCCTGCACGCTGTGATCGGCCGGGTGGTAAGCGGCGATCAATTTATCTCCAAGAAGGAGGTAAAGGACCGTCTCATTTCAGAATTCCAGGGAGACTGCGCAGAGATGGAGGGAGCCGCCATCGCCCACAGCGCCTTTTTAAACCACATCCCCTTTGTGATCATCCGCGCCATCTCAGATAAGGCGGACGACAGCGCCCAGGTGGAATACCCTGTTTTTGAGAAGGCTGCTGCCAGGCATTCCGCCAGACTTGTAGAGAATATGCTGGGAGAGTTGAAATAAGTATATTTGAAAAAAC
>NZ_CEWDFQ010000351.1:0-3085 GCF_982438285.1 Acetatifactor sp.
GTATAAATTTCATGGAAACAGCTGATACTTCTATGTAAAAAAACAGGCTTTACAGCAGAAGGTCAGGAAGATGATGAAATTTGTGAAAGGTGCGCTGCTGTTTTTTGTGTTTCCGGCAGTAATGCTCGGAATCGGTTTTTTTGCCGGAATCAAGGCCGTGGAGTTTTTTTATCCCGGCAGGGTGCAGCAGCAGACGGAGACGCCGGAGCTTTACCCGGAGACGATTGAAGAACAGCAGCCTTTGGAAACGGATTTTGATATGGATACCCAGCGGGCCGACGTTATGCAGGAGAGTGTGCCGCAGGACTCTGGGATGGAAGAAGCATCAGGGGAAACCTATGTTTCTTCCGGTATCCAGGAGGCCGCTTCCTCAGGGGAGACTCTGTGTGTGGATACGGAATATGTGCTGGAGGAGACAGATATTATAAACCATACGGTGGTGGAGACAAGATGGAAACTGCCGGATAAGTATGTGGGAATGAACAGAGAGCAGTTTCTTGCGGCAATGGAGTCCTATGAAGCTTTTCCGCCGCTGTCGGAAATGGAGAGAGGCTTTGTGGGGCTGGAAGTGCTTTCTTTTTCCAGAGAGCGGGTTGTGGTACAGATGAACTACCAATATCTGCAGCCCAGCAGCTGCTTTTATCTTGCGGTACAGAACAATGAAGTTGTGGTGTATCTGGAGGATATGGAGACGATTTATATCAATACCGGAATAAAGCTGGACAGCCTGCCGGAGGCATTGCAGCTGGAAATCATTCAGATGATGTGGGTGGAGGACGAGGAAAGTCTTTATGATTTTCTGGAGACCTACTCCAGCTGACGACCTGAAAAGAATAGGATGCCTGGCGGGAAGAATGGAGAGTACGATGAGGAAATGCAAGGTTGGAGTGATAGGAGGAGGACCTGCGGGAATGACGGCAGCTATTGCCGCAGCCAGAAGGGGAGCTTTGGTCACACTATTTGAGCGAAATGAACGGGTGGGGAAAAAGCTGCTTGTCACAGGAAATGGAAAATGTAATCTGGGAAACAGGGCTCTTTCGGAGCAGGCATATTATGGAAGCAGCTCCCAGTGGATCAAAGACAGCCTGGAGCGGTTTGGCACGGAAGATACCATTCGATTTTTTCAAGGCCTGGGACTTTTGCTGAAGGAGAGAAACGGATATCTTTATCCAGCCTGCGAACAAGCGGCAGTGGTGCTTGATGTGCTGCGCACAGAGCTGAGAACCCTGGGCGTATGTGTGAGAACAAATTCCAGGGTTCGGAGAGTGGAAAAAACCCCAGATGGGAAAATTGCTTTACATATAGGAGAAGAGACGGATTACTTTGACAGCGTAGTGCTAGCCTGTGGCAGCAAGGCTGCCCCAAGAACCGGTTCAGACGGCACGGGCTATGAGCTGGCGGCAGGCCTGGGCCACAAGGTGACGCCTGTGGTTCCGGCGCTGGTGCAGCTTCGGTGCAGAGAGAATTTTTTGAAGGCTGTATCAGGAGTCAGAACACAGGCCTTGATTGAAGTGGTGCATCACGGAAAAACGCAGGCCGCAGAGATGGGAGAGCTGCAGCTTACGGATTACGGAATTTCCGGAATTCCTGTTTTTCAGGTAAGCAGAGTTGTAAATTATCTGCTTTTGAAAGAAAAGGAGGTCACAGTCCGGCTGAATCTTCTGCCGGACTATTCCTCCGGTGAGTATGAAATGCTGAAGGCGTCCAGAAGGCTTTTGTTGAGAGACCGCACGGTGGAGGAATTTTTTACGGGTATGCTTCATAAAAAGCTGATGACGCTGTTTATCAAAAACGCCGGATTAAAGCCGGGGCAGATGGCAGAGACGGCGGATAAAGAAGCCATTGAAAAGGTTTTTGCCCTTTGCAGACAGTGGATTCTTCATGTGAACCAGAGCAACTCCTATGATAATGCCCAGGTGTGCGCGGGAGGAGTGGATACACGGGAAATCACCAGGGACATGGAATCCAAGAAGGCACCGGGGGTGTTCTTTGCCGGGGAGATCATGGATGTGGATGGAAAATGCGGCGGATATAACCTGCAGTGGGCCTGGTGCAGCGGATATCTGGCCGGGACGGCGTCAGCAGACGGACAAGCAGACAAACAATAGAGGGGATTTTACATATGATCAGAATCAATCAGGTAAAGCTTAAGGCGGATCATACAAGGAAGCAGCTGGAAAGGAAGGTCTTACAGCTGCTTCCCGTGAAGGATACGGAAATTTTAGGCCTGGAGATACTCAGGCAGTCTGTGGATGCCAGAAAGAAACCGGAAATATATTATATTTACAGTCTTTTGGTTCAGGTGAAAAACGAAGAAGCCGTTCTGAAGGCTCTTGCAAAACCCAAATGGGAAAAGGTAGTAAAGCAGCATGGAATAGAAGCTGCCTTTCCTTCGGCCTATCATTTTCCAGAGCCAGGAACCTATCGTCCTCCAGGGAAAGGAAATCCTGTGGTCATCGTAGGCTGCGGTCCCGCAGGACTTTTCTGCGGATATTATCTGGCAAAAGGCGGCTATGCCCCGGTCCTGCTGGAACGAGGAAAGCCGGTGGAGGAGCGCAGAGAGGACGTGGAGCGTTTCTGGAGGGAGGGCGTACTGAACCCTTCCTCCAATGTACAGTTTGGCGAGGGAGGTGCGGGAACCTTTTCGGATGGCAAGCTTAACACGCTGGTAAAGGATAAGGAGGGCAGAAACCGGGCGGTGCTGGAAACCTTTGTGAAATTCGGTGCGCAGCCCTCCGTGCTCTATGAGGCCAAGCCCCATATCGGAACGGATGTGCTCTGCGGCATTGTGCGCAGAATGCGGGAGGAAATCATCCGGCTGGGAGGGGTGATTCGTTTTCAGAGCCAGGTGACAGAGCTTCTCACAGAAGGGCAAAGGGTTCGGGGCGTTGTAATCAATGGCAGGGAAACGCTTTCCTGCAGGCAGCTTGTGCTGGCCATAGGGCACAGTGCCAGGGATACCTTTTCCATGCTGTATGATAAGGGTGTTCCCATGGAAGCGAAATCCTTTGCGGTGGGACTTAGAGTACAGCATCTCCAGGAGATGATCAACCTAAGCCAGTACGGAACAGCGGACCCGGGAAAA
>NZ_CEWDFQ010000352.1:0-3075 GCF_982438285.1 Acetatifactor sp.
GTTATATTTACGGAGTGTTCTGCTCGGAAAGCAAGGATAAGGAGAACAGCGACCTTTCGGCGGCAGTGGCAGCGGCAGGAATTGTCAGGACAAAGGATTTGAAAACCTGGGAGAGACTGGACAATCTCACGACGCTGCATTCCACGCAGCAGCGCAATGTAGTGCTGCATCCGGAGTTTGTAAATGGAAAATATGCTTTTTACACCAGACCCATGGACGGCTTTATTGAAACGGGCTCCGGCAGCGGAATCGGCTTCGGCCTGTGCGATGACATTACCCATGCGGTGATTGATGAGGAGCGCATGACAAGCATACGGAAATACCATACCATTACGGAGGTAAAGAACGGAGCAGGGGCGGTTCCCATCAAGACGGACAGAGGCTGGATTCATATTGCCCACGGAGTCCGGG
This sequence comes from Acetatifactor sp., assembly GCF_982438285.1. Classification (NCBI taxonomy): domain Bacteria; kingdom Bacillati; phylum Bacillota; class Clostridia; order Lachnospirales; family Lachnospiraceae; genus Acetatifactor; species Acetatifactor sp. Next base: position 412 of record NZ_CEWDFQ010000352.1, read on the forward strand.
GTACGGCTGCAGGACTGCGTTACGTGATTTATGCTTTTGCAACGGCCCTTGACGATCCTGCGAGAGTGATTGCGGAGCCCTCAGGGTATCTGATTGCTCCCATGGGAGGCGAGCGCGTAGGCGATGTGTCCAACGTGGTGTTTACCAACGGAGCCATTGTGAATGAAAAAGGAAAGGTTTTCATTTACTACGCCTCCAGCGATACCAGAATGCACGTGGCAGTTACCGATCTTGACAGACTGACGGATTATGTGTTTAACACTCCGAAAGACCCGGGACGGTCCGTGGAATGCGTTGCACAGCGCTGCAGTCTGATTCAAAAGAACTTGGAATATTTGAAGCAAATCAAATAGGTGTTTGCGAAACTCGCTGACAAAGTCACGAACCTGGTCATAATAACCAAAAACGGGTTCCGAAGCAGCAGCTAGTCACCCTTATTTTGGTTATTACGCCCAGTTTCTGATACCAGGGAGCGAGTTTCGCAATTACCAAAAATACAGAACAAACGGCGGGAGGGAGATTTTCGTGATAGACAGAAAAAAAATTGTGAGGAAGCATAACCCTTTCAGACAGAAAATAGAATGGCTTTCCCCTCTGACTGTGGGAAACGGCAGCATTGCATATACCACGGATATTACGGGAATGCAGACCCTGTGCGAAGAGCAGGCGGCGGAGGGCTTTCCGCTGCTTACCATGAGCGAATGGGGCTGGCATACCACGCCGACCCCGGAGGGCGGCACCTATGATTTGGACAGGGACCTTGTAATGACAGAGTATCCCCACAAAAGAGGCACGGTAAGGTATCCTGTAAAAAAGCAGCCTGGCAATGAGAAGGTGTATGACTGGCTGAGAGAAAACCCTCACAGATACAATCTGGTGAATCTGGGATTTGTATACCAGGGAAAGCCAATCAGCGCAAAACAGCTGAAGGATGTGGAGCAGCATCTGGATTTATATTCGGGAATTCTGTACAGCACATTTACCTTGTGGGGCAAGTGCGTGACGGTAGAAACCATGTGCCATCAAAAAAAGGACGTTCTTTCCTTTGTGGTACACTCCGAACTGCTGAAACAGGGAGATTTGCAGGTGGCGCTCCGTTTTCCCTACGGCAGCTGGAATCTTACCGGCTCTGACTGGCAGTCTGAAAACAGACACCGCACGAACCTGCAGGAAGAGGATGACCATGCCTGGCGTATTGAGCATCTTCTGGATTGGGACAGCTCCTATCTGAAATTGTCTGCAGAGAGCGGCCTGCAGGTGACACAGGAGCGGTCACATGAATATCTGTGTAAATTTGCAGAGGAGGAAACGGCAGCGTTTACGGTGAGCTTTGCGGAAAAAGCAGAAAAGCTTCCAAAAGCAGGGGTGGAGGAATGCAGGAAAAGCAGCGTTGAAAAATGGAAGAATTTTTGGGAAATGGGTGCTTTCATTTCCTTTGAGGGCTCTTCAGATATCAGGGCTCAGGAGCTGGAGCGGAGAATTATATTGTCCTTGTATGTGAGCGCAGTCAACTCCTGCGGCAGCATGCCGCCCCAGGAAACGGGCCTTACCATAAACAGCTGGTTCGGGAAGGCCCATCTGGAAATGTATTTCTGGCATCTTGCTTACCTGCCGCTTTGGGGCAGAAGCGGGCTGCTGAAAAAAAGTCTTGCCTGGTATCAAAAGATTCTGCCAAAGGCAATTCACAATGCCCGCAGAAATAATTATAAGGGGGCAAAGTGGCCTAAGATGGTGGGGCCGGAAGGAGTGGACTCTCCCTCCCCTATTTCTCCCCTTCTGCTTTGGCAGCAGCCTCACCCCATTTATATGCTGGAGCTGGTTTACCAGGCGGAAAAGTCCAACGCCCTTTTGGAGGAATATTGGGATATTGTCAGAGAAACGGCAGACTATATGGCTGATTTTGCAGAGTATAATGCAGAAAAGGGGGTGTATGAGCTGACTGCACCGGTGATTCCGGCCCAGGAGGTGTACCGGCCTGAGGATACGCTGAATCCTGCTTTTGAAGTAGAGTATTGGCAGTTTGGCTTAAAGCTGGCTGTCACCTGGGCAAAGCGCCTGCACAGAAGCTGTCCTGAGCAATGGGAGGAGGTGGCTGACCACATGGCGCAGCCAAGAGTGCTTGACGGGGTTTATCTGGGACATGAATTGTGTGAAACCAGCTATACCGAATACGCCAAGGATCACCCAAGCGTTGTGGCGGCCATGGGACTGCTGCCGGGAGAAGGGATCAAGCCCAGGCTTATGCAGAATACTCTTGACAAAATTTATCAGTCATGGGATTTTAGAACCATGTGGGGATGGGATTTTGCTATGATGGCAATGACCGAAACACGTCTGGGCAATCCTGAGCGCGCTTTGGATATTCTGCTGAACGATACGCCTCAGAATCAGTATATGTCAAACGGGCACAATCTGCAGGAATCCAGAAGCTACCTCACGCTGTATCTGCCGGGAAACGGTTCCCTGCTGTTTGCAATTCCCCTGATGGTCATGGGATATCCCGGCTGTGGGAAACCACATCCCGGTTTTCCCTCGGACGGTTCCTGGAAAATAGAAGCGGAAGGCATGATGGGATTTCCTTATTAAAAAAGGGGTGAATTTATTTTTCTAAAAATTTCCGCAAAAACATAGTAGACAGACTGAGATTTTTATGTTAATATAATC
>NZ_CEWDFQ010000353.1:0-3073 GCF_982438285.1 Acetatifactor sp.
GTCAGGAGCTGTGCTTCTTATGGCGGACAGCCTGATTGAAGCCTCTGTCTGGGAAATTCTATTTCATACACTGCCAGGCAGGGCAGCCCTTGGGATTTTGGCTGTGGTTGTGCTGCTGTTTCTTGGGAAAATCAACAGGATACATTAAAGAAGAAAACGTTTGGGATTGAAAGGAGAAAAACTTTGGGAGAAGCACAGCTGAAAATATGGCTTGCGGTTTTGCCTGCCGCAGCCTCAGTACTTTTGTTTATGCTTTTGATATCGCTGCAGGCGGCTTTCCGCCCAAGACGTTTGATTTTGAAGGCATACGAGGAGCTGTCCGGATTTTTAAAGGTCAGGGGACAGGAAATGGCATGGTATCAGATAAGCGGCGCGTGGCTGCAGAAAAACGGGGCTTCCTTTCACTTTGGCAGATGGATGAATCCGGTATGCTTTCTGGCAGTGAGGACGGTGGCAGCCGTCATAGGACTGGGAGCTTTTCTCAGAATTTCATGGGCTGCAGGAGTGCTGGCTGGAGGATTTTTGTTTTTTCTTCCGGGGCTGTTGCTTGTCTGGCAGAACAAAAAGGACAATGAGAGGATGCTTCCCGAGCTGCGGCTGGTTTATAACGCGCTGGAAATTCAAATAAAGGCCGGAGTCTATGTGACTGACGCGCTGGCGGAATGCTATGGAAGTGTTGAAGAGAAGAGACTGCGTCAGGCATTTTTGGACCTTACTGGAGATATTGTGATGAAAGCGGACATATACGAAGCCCTGGAGCGGTTTCAGAAAAAATTCGACAATCGTTATGTGGATTCTCTGTGTATCACCGTGCTGCAGGCATTGGAATCGGGGCAGGCTGTGGAGCTTTTGCGTGACATCGGAGAGCAGGTTAAGGATATGGAGACCATGGTATTGGAGCGCAAAAAAGCTTCCCTGGACAGAAGCATGACCTTTTATCAGCTGGGAGTGCTGACTGCGGCGCTGGGGGTGGCTCTCTATGCCTGTGTCATGGATATGTTCGCAGCGGCTGCAGGATTTTAAATGGCGCAGGACAAAAGAAAAAGGAAAGGAAGGTTTTATTATGGAAACTGGAAAAAGGAGACAGATTGCAGTTTATGTAAAAGAATTGCTTTCAAAAGGATGGGGGCGCGTAACGGGAAGGGCTCTTCAAAAGGAGAATGGGATCGACGGAATCCTTGTGACGGTTGGATTGTGTATCATAGCGCTTTTGCTCTGTGTGGTAATGAAGGACAGTCTGAAGGTATTTATAGAGACTATCGTATCGTCCCTGACAACAGAGGCGCAGAATATTCTTACAGGAGTATAGCACAGGAGAAAAATGATATGAAAAAAGAGACGGGGAATATAGGGAATCTTCTCATGACGGGAATCTGTATTCTCGCAATGACCATAGTGATGGCAGCCTATTTGAACTGTACGGAGCTGATCAGACAAAAGGGGCAGGTAAGCCAGCTGGCCAGAAGGTATATTTTGAAAATGGAAACCACAGGCTGTCTGGAGGCCGGAGACCGTGGGCAGCTGCTTTTAGAGCTTGAGGAAATAGGGGCAACGCAGATCGACCTGACAGGCACCACGGTAAACCAGGCGTCCTACAGCGCTCCGGTGACTTTGAAAATACAGGGAAAACTGGGAGGGAAATTTACATTTGAAGAAAAACGAGTGTCTACCTCCAAAAATTAAAAGCCTGTCTGGAAGAGGCCTGGGAAAAAAGGAAAAAGCACAGGCGGAAGCCGCAGTGGGAGTGTTTTTTATGGTTTTTCTCAGTATTCTTTTATATTCCCTTCTCCAGATTGAAGTTTACCGGGCGTCAGCTCTCTATCTGGAGGATGCGCTGGCGGCATCAAATCTGGCATCGGCAATTATTGATATTGAGGAATATGGGAGCACCCAGAATCTGATCATAGGCGATCCCCTTCTTGCTTTTGACAGGTATACCACGGCGTTAAAGGGAAATTTGAATTTGGACGACAGCTGGCAGTGCGAAAATAAGAGAATGATATCCGGCAGGGTGGAGGTTATAGATTATGTGATTTATAACTGTGTAAAGGAAAAGATATATGCCTGCCGCGTGGGAGAGGAGGGAATTTTGGCAAGCTGGGAAGGAACATTGGGACAGGAGAGAGCTCCAAATGGAATTTTAGTGGAATCCACAGGGGTGTACAGTGAAATTACATTTCCGGTGGAAGGAATTTTGGGAGTATGTACCCAGGCCAGAAAAGGGAAGCTTGTGGATATTATTGCAAATGAATGAGAAGGGAGAGTTTTATGAAGCTGCGAAGAGAGAAAAAATTGGAAAGCAGGGAAGCGGGAGCCGGATGGGGCTGGATCATCAGTATTGTGGCGGCATTTATTGCTGCGCTGGCAGTTTATGGAGTGATGCTCAGCTTAGAAAAAAATATGCTGACACAGTATGAAAAGGGATGTATTTACGTGGCAGCCAGACAGATTCCGGAAGGGCAATACATCACGAAAGAAAATTGTGGGGATTATTTTGTGAAAATGGAATTGGATAAAAGCTGTATTCCCAAAACGGCTATCAGAAGCCCAGAACAGGTGCAGGGCTTGATTGCAATTACCGGAATTGAGGAAGGCGTTTTGCTTACGGAGGGTATGTTTGAGGAATTAAACGAAATCACAAGTAAATTGGTAAATCCTGTGATAGCCGGGTTCAAAGCAGAGGATTTGTATCAGGTTGCAGGAGGCGTTCTGCGTTCCGGAGACCGCATACATATCTATTCTGTGAAAGAGGAAGGTAAAGAGCCTTCCACTGTGTGGAAAAATGTTTTTGTACAACAGGTATTTGATACGTCGGGAAACCGGATTTCCAATGAAGACAGCGACACGGCGGCACAGCGGATAAATATATATCTTGCAGAGGAGGATGTGGAGCGTTTTTACGAACAGCTTTCTGCCGGTTCCCTGCGGGCAGTAAAGGTATGTGATTAAAGATCATCAGCGGTGCTTTCCTGCTGCTTTGCAGCTGAACTTGCTCATGTCCGGGCGCTGTAATGCTTGCGAAATGCTTCCATTTGTGTTATTTTTTATCAAGACAAATGGCAGATGCAGGAAT
>NZ_CEWDFQ010000354.1:0-3060 GCF_982438285.1 Acetatifactor sp.
GGATACACCGCCGATTACGCAGGCTGCGATGGCGTCGCATTCATAGTTTAATCCAGTGGCTGCGGTGTTGGAACCGATACGGGAGGACTCAATAAATCCTGTGATGCCGTACATAGCGCCTGCCAGTGTATGTACCAAAATGGTGGTGCGCATTACGTTTACGCCGGAAACCTTAGCCGCCTCAGGATTGGAGCCCACTGCAAACATGTTTTTGCCAAAGGTGGTTTTATTCCAAATAAACCACATCAGCACAACCACAATGCAGGCCAGCCACACATAATTGGGTATGGCTACCCTCGCTCCTCCCGCCTGGAAGGACACAATGCTTCCCTTTACCACATCGTTGAAATGCTGGTCCAGACCGGACAAGGGCTGTCCGTTATTTCCATTGATCATGATATACATCAGCAGAATGCCGTACACGATCAGCTGGGTGGCCAGCGTAACAATGAAGGGATGCAGCTGGAATTTCGCTACAAAAAAGCCGTTTACCCAGCCTACGATGCCGCCTACCAGAATCACAATGATAATCATCAGCGGAATGGGCAGTACAGGAAGGTTGGGAAACATCTTGGTGGCATAATCTACCGACTGCATCAGGGATGCGGTAATACATGCCGTCAGGCCCACAACGCGCCCTGCGGAAAGGTCTGTTCCCGTCAGCACGATACAGCCCGCAATACCACAGGCAATGGGCAGGTTGGCCGCTGAAAGGCTGATGATGTTTACAATGGACGGGGCGCCCAAAAAGTTATGATTTTGTATATAGGTGTAGATAATTGCAATAATCAGCAGGATATACAGCGCATTGTTTAACAAAAATTCCTTCCAAAAGGTTTTCTTGTCTCTGCTGTCCAGGCTCTTGTAATTTGCAAAGCCCTGCTTCATACTGCCTATTTTGTTATGAAACATTTTCGTGGGATTCATGCACGTATCCTCCTCTAAACATATTTTGCGGCAAGAGCCATGATCTCCTCCTGCGTGGTATTTTTTGCATCCACCTCTCCTGCCAGCCTTCCGCCGCTCATGACCAAAATACGGTCACACACGCCCAGAAGCTCCGGCATTTCCGAGGATACCATAAGAACGACCTTCCCTCTTTTAGCCAGATCAATAATCAGCTGATATATCTCATACTTGGCGCCCACATCAATGCCTCTGGTGGGCTCATCCAGCATCAGCACCTCCGGCTCCGTTAAAAGCCACCGCCCAAGAATCACCTTCTGCTGGTTTCCTCCCGACAGCGCTCTGATCTTGGTTTTCTGGGAGGGCGTCTTGATCCGCATGGCATTGATGGACCACTCCGTATCCTTTTCCATAGATTTTTCACTGAGGTAAATGCCCGCCTTCTTATGCTTCTTCAGGCTGGAGATTACCGTGTTTTCCCGGATATTTAAAATACCGAAAATGCCTGTTGCCCTGCGCTCCTCCGTCAGAAGGGCAAATCCGTTTTTGATGGATTCCCTAGCATTCCGATTGCTTACCACCTTTCCGTCCAGCTTGATTACGCCGTCCTTCCTGGTGGCAACGCCAAATATATTTTCCAAAGTTTCCGTACGTCCGCTGCCGTCCAGTCCCGCAAGACCTACAATCTCGCCTCTTTTGGCCTGGAAGGAAACATTCTTTAAGAGAGAATACCTAGCCGTGAGATTTTCCACCTCCAGAGCCACCTTCCCCGGCTTGTTTGTCTTTGGAGGAAACTGGTTTGTCAGCTCTCTTCCTACCATCAGCTTTATAATCTGATCTGTGGTCAGCTTTTCCGCCGGCTCCGTGGCCACCCAGGTTCCGTCCCTCATAACTGTAACTTCGTCTGCAATTCTTAAAATCTCCGCCATCTTATGGGAAATATATATGATTCCACAGCCTCTGTCCCGAAGCATATTGATGATCTTAAATAAATGCTCCACTTCCTCCTCTGTAAGGGAAGAGGTGGGCTCGTCAAACACAATCACCTTACTATGATAGGATACCGCCTTTGCGATCTCCACCATCTGCCTCTGGGAAACAGGCATGGTGCTCATAATTCTTTTGGGATCCACAGAAATCCCCAGCTCCTCAAAGACAGCCTTGGTGCTTTCATACATGCGGCGCTCGTTTACCACAAGCCCTGCAGTCTTTGGATATCTTCCCAGCCATATGTTATCCATCACATTGCGCTTCAGGGCCTGATTTAGCTCCTGATGCACCATGGCAACTCCATTGTTTAACGCTTCCTTGGAATTTTTGAAGTTTACTTCTTTTCCTTCCAGTAAAATACTTCCGGAGTCCTTACTGTAAATGCCGAACAAGCATTTCATCAGCGTGGATTTTCCGGCTCCGTTTTCTCCCATCAGTGCATGCACCGTGCCCTTCTTCACCGTCAAAGAGACGTGGTCAAGGGCCTTTACGCCGGGAAATTCCTTGCATATGTCCGTCATCTGTAACAGCACTTCCCGTTCCATACGCATCCTCCTTACTGTCTGTTTCCATGATTCCGCCCACAAAGCTTTCCTGTGCCGGATATGCCGATGAAAGCCCTGTCAGCGAAAAAGCAGCCGCTGCCGTAGCAGCAGCCGCTTTTGCTATGCCCTTTATTCTCCGGTGTATACTCCATAAGGAATATAAATCTTGTTGCTTACATTCGGGGAAATATTGTAGCTGTCTGTGTCTGCCATCAAATCGCTTCCTGCCTGAACGTTCTTTGCAAGGTGTGCAATGGCGCCCGCCATGCCTTCTGCATCCTGCTTAATGGTTCCTGTCATCTTGCCGTCTGCGATCAGCTGCTTTGCAGCATCCGTTGCATCAACACCAAATACGGGAATTGTAGTGCTGCTGCCGTCGCCAAGGTTGTAGCCCCTGTCGTTTAATGCGGAAATAACGCCCTCTGCCATACCATCGTTGTTGCAGATTACCAGCTCAATCATATTTCCGGAGGACTCATTGTACTGTGACAGGTTGGTGGTCATATAGTTGTTTGCTGCAGTTGCGGACCAGTTGCCGTCCTGGTCAACCTGGTACTTATCCGTATTGGAAGCGTCAAAATATTCCAGCTCAGGCTTGCCTGCTGCGGTCAGTGCTGCA
>NZ_CEWDFQ010000355.1:0-3033 GCF_982438285.1 Acetatifactor sp.
TACTAAAATGTGAAAATTTACGAAAGGTATATGGCTCTGGAAATAATCAGGTCGTGGCTCTGGATCATATTGACCTCTCCGTTCAAAAAGGAGAATTTGTGGCAATCGTTGGTGCGTCTGGCTCCGGGAAATCTACCTTGCTGCATATTTTGGGCAGTGTGGATAAGCCCACAGAGGGAAAAGTAGTGATAGAAGGAACGGATATATCTAAGATGAACCGAACGCAGGCGGCGATTTTCAGGCGCAGAAAAGTGGGGCTGGTCTATCAGTTTTATAATTTGATTCCAACGCTTACCGTCCGAAAAAATATCCTTATGCCGCTCATGTTAGATAAACGGAAACCCAACCAGGAATATTTTGACCAGATTGTCCGTTCACTAGGCATTGAAGATAAGCTGGATTCTCTTCCAAACCAATTATCGGGCGGGCAACAACAGCGTGCGGCCATCGCTCGGTCTTTGATCTATCGCCCGGCCATCTTACTTGCTGATGAGCCAACAGGAAATCTTGATCGAAAAAACGGAGAAGAAATAATTGACCTATTGAAATTGTCAAACCGCAACCTGGACCAGACCATTCTGCTGATCACCCATGACGAAAAGATTGCTTTAGAAGCAGATCGTATTATAACCATAGAGGATGGGAAAATCGTCAGTGATCAGAAACGGAGGTAAGGGTATGTGGAAAGACTATTCAATCGGATTTATAAAAAGGAATCGCGCTTCCAGCTTATCCGTCCTCGTTGCCGCGTTCATATCGGCCTTGTTTCTGTCTTTGCTGTGTGGCCTGTTCTACAATTTTTGGAATTACGAGATGGAATCGATTGTCCTGGAAGAAGGGAACTGGCAAGCCCGCATTACAGGAACATTTGAAGAAGATGCGGTGTCTGACATTGAGTACTTTGCCAATGTGGAGACCGCTGCTGTCAATGAAGAATTATCAAACGGGCAAACCCTTGTAATTGATATTTGCTTTTACAACATGAGGTCAGTATATCAAGATATGCCCCTGATTGCTCAGCAACTGGGAGTGCCCGACAGTTCCGTGTCGTATCATGAATCCTTGCTGTCAATGTATTTTATCTATAACCCGCAGGATACCACCCCGCCTCTATTGATAGCCTTTTATTTGGCTGTGCTTCTGATTGTATCGGTGTCTTTGATTTTGATTATTCATAACTCCTTTGCTGTATCCATGAATGCCCGTATTCATCAGTTTGGTATTTTTTCCAGCATAGGGGCAACACCGGGACAAATTCGTACCTGCCTTTTGCAAGAGGCGGCTGCTCTCTGTGCCATCCCAATTTTGCTCGGAAGTTTTATCGGAATTGCCTTGACTTTCGGAACCATACAGATTGTAAATGTTCTTGCGGATGGCATTGTAGGCAGGCATAATGCAGTATTTACTTACCATCCTCTCGTATTTGCCGCCACAATTCTGGTATCAGTTCTGACCGTGTTGATTTCTGCATGGCTGCCAGCCAGAAGACTAAGCAAGCTGACCCCGCTGGAAGCCATTAAAAATACAGGCGAGTTACAGCTAAAACGGAGGAAAAAATCTCGTATCCTTGCACGATTGTTTGGAGTAGAAGGTGAATTGGCCGGCAATGCGCTGAAAGCGCAGAAGAAATCCTTAAGAACCTCTACACTGTCCTTAACGCTCTCCTTCCTGGGTTTTACGTTCATGTTGTGCTTTTTTACTCTTTCAGGAATCAGCACAAACCATACTTATTTTGAACGCTACCAGGACGCCTGGGATGTCATGGCAACCATAAAGGACACCCCGATAGAGGATTTTACTCACGAAGATGAAATCCATACGCTGAATAATACAGACAGTGTAATCTATCAAAAGGCTGAGGCTTATAGTTCTGTTCCCATGGCGGCTATCAGCGAGGAAGTGGAGAGCCTGGGAGGATTAGAGGCGTTGGCTGGAACCTCTGTCAGCGTTGCCGGTGATACCTATACGATCCAGGCCCCTATTGTCATTATGGATGACAGCAGCTTCGCTGCATACTGCGAGCAGATCGGCGTTTCTCCGTCAGGAACAGGAAGTGTGATTCTGAACCGTATTTGGGACAGCGTAAACAGCAATTTCAGGTACAAAGAATATGTTCCGTTTTTAACTGAGGGACAGGACACTATCCTCTTGCAGAATCGTGATGACGCGGCAGCCACTGTTACAATTCCTATTTTGGGCTATACACAGGAGCCGCCGGTTTTAAGAGAAGAATACGATAACTATGCTTTGGTTCAGTTCCTTTCGGCTTCATCGTGGGAACAGATCGAAGAAGTGATTGGAAATGCAGAACAAGACACATATATCCGCGTACTAGCCACGCAAGAGCGAACCTTAACGGAATTGAATACGATAGAAACGGAACTGACAAATATTCTAGGGCGTGAATTTACGCTTGAGGTGGAAAACCGTGTTCAGGAAAAAATAGACAATGACGCCATGTTAAATGGCTATCAGCTGATTATCGGGGCATTGTGTGCATTGCTTGCTATGATTGGAATCGCCAATGTCTTTTCCAACACGTTGGGTTTTATCCGACAACGGAAAAGAGAGTTTGCGAGGTATATGTCTATCGGTATGACACCGGAAGGTATGCGTAAAATGTTTCGGATTGAGGCCCTTGTTATTGCAGGACGTCCCGTCCTGATTACATTGCCGATCACTGTATTGTTTGTATGGTTTATGATAACGGCAAGTTACCTGAATCCAATAGAGTTTTTGTCAGTGGCTCCGATTGTTCCTATCGTAATTTTTATCGCAGCAATTTTTGGATTTGTTGCACTGGCATATTATGTAGGGGGCAAAAAAATCCTGAAATGCAACCTAGCAGAAGCACTACAAAATGATTATATGGGATAAACCTGCATAAACATTGCCCGGCCGGACGACGGCAAAAGAAAAAAAGCCGTCGTGCAGCAGACAATTACCACGCCCAAAATGGAGCGGCGGCTTTGAAGCACAGTAACCGCTCAATAATCCCGTGCCCTGACAACCTCCACAAATTGTGCGATACTG
>NZ_CEWDFQ010000356.1:0-3012 GCF_982438285.1 Acetatifactor sp.
GATATATATCCCTATTATGGAATGCTTACAGAGGACATGCAGCAGGTGTACCGTCAGATTTATGCCAATGCCATTACGCTTACGCCTTCCTTTGCTCCGGTGACCGATATCAATGTAAATCAGCTGAAAAATGTTTTTGAGGCGGTGTATAATGACCATCCGGAGCTGTTTTGGCTGGAGACGGGCTACACCTGTAAATATCTGCGCACAGGGCAGTGTGTGGAGATAGTGCTGCAGTTTAATGAGACAGCAGACTATCTCGGGGAGGCCAGACAGAATTTTGAAAGCCGGGCGGAAGAGATTTTGGCCCAGGCCAGATCGCTTGGCAGTGATTCCCGGAAGGAGCAGTATGTGCATGACACCCTTGTAGATTCTGTGGAATATGATGCTGGGGCAGATATGAATCAGAGCGCCTACAGCGCTTTGGTAAACGGGAGGAGCGTCTGCGCGGGATATGCCAGAGCCTTCCAATATCTCATGCAGCAGCTGGATGTTCCCTGTTATTATTGTACCGGATATTCAGGGGAGGATCATGCCTGGAACATAGTCAGGCTGGGACAGGATTACTATAATGTGGATGTGACCTGGGATGACACAGATCCTTCTACCTATGATTACTATAATAAATCTGACGCAGAATTTGCCTCCACCCATGTGCGCAGAGGTCTGTCTGTTTACCTGCCTGCCTGCAACGGAACCTTTTCCGGGGATGCAGCGCAGGAAAGCGCGGTTTCGGAAGGCGGCCAGGTTCAGGGGCAGACCGATTCGCAGGAAGCGGAAGAGGAGACGCAGCAGCCCTTGATCAATCCAAACCCTCAGGAACCCCTCACCTGGCAGAGCACCTGGAACAATAACCGCACGGAGGGTACCCAGGAGGACTCTCAGGAACAGAGACTGGCGGAGGCTGGCATCACAGCCGACGAGGTTTTAGATACCATGGAGGAATATTATAGGGACTGCCTGGAACAGATGACAGCCCTTGGCAGCGGCCAGCAGCAGTTTACCAATGTGGTGCCTGAGACGCTGTGGCCGTCTATTGAAAGGGCCTACAGTGACAACAGCTTCCGCAGCCAGTATGTGGAGCAGGCCTTGAATGAGATGGGAATGCAGAATTTTGCCATTCAGCTGCAGGCTCAGAGGCTGGGAGGCGGCTATTACAGGCTTTACCACAATATTTCCACCTGGAACTAGGTTAGTATTTTTTCCAGCAGGAAGGCATGAAAATCACCAAAAGGGGAAACAGCTCCAGACGTCCGGCCAGCATGTCAAAGATCAGCACACATTTGGCGAAGGGGCTGTAGAGGGAAAAATTCTGAGTGGGTCCTACCAGCTCCAGCCCGGGGCCTATGTTGTTTAAGGTGGCTGCCACCGCTGAAAAATTTGTGGTAAAGTCGAACTCATCCAGCGCCACTAACAGCAGTGACAGGAAGAAAATCACAAAGTAAACGGAAATAAATACATTTGTGGAACGCATGGTTTCATGGGAGATAACGTGCCCATCCATGCGTATTTTTTTTACCATGCGGGGATGGATGATCATGGACAGCTCCTTGCGGATGGCCTTGCACAAAATAACAATCCGGGATACCTTGATACCTCCGGCGGTGCTTCCGGCACAGGCTCCGACAAACATCAAGACGAGAAGTATGGTTTTGGACAGCTGGGGCCAGGCGTTAAAATCAGTTGTGGAGTAGCCTGTGGTGGTGATGATGGAGCCCACCTGGAAAAAGGCGTGGCGCACAGCTTCTTCCAGGCTTGGGTAGAGGCTGCGGATATCCAGGATGATAAGCCCGGCCCCTGCTAAAATAATCAGCAGATACCAGCGCAGCTCCTCCATGGTGAGTGCTTCCTTAAAGTGTCTGCGCAGCAGCAGGAAATACACTGTATAATTGACGCCGCTTAAAATCATCAGGAGAGTAGTCACATTCTGAATCAGCGGCGAGTAGGATGCCATGCCGTCGTTTTTAAAGCCAAAGCCTCCGGTTCCCACGGCGCCAAAGGTGGTCAACAAAGAATCAAACAAGGGCATGCCGCATAAAAGCAAAGAAAGGATACCCGCAGCAGTGATGCCAAAATAGAGCTGGTACAGAATTTTTGCGGTGTTCCTCACCTTGGGAACCAGCTTCTCCACAGAAGGACCGGGGCTTTCCGCCCGCATCAGGTTCATGGCGGAGCCTCCCATGAGTGGGAGAACCGCCATCATAAATACAAAGACGCCCATGCCGCCGATCCAGTGGGTGAAGCTTCTCCAAAACAGACTTGCATGGGTGAGAACCTCCACATCTGTGAGAATGCTGGCACCGGTGGTGGTAAAGCCGGAGATGGTTTCAAAGACAGCGTCCACATAATGGGGAATCTCCCCGGTGAGCACAAAGGGAACCGCGCCGAACAGACTCATGATGGTCCATCCCAGGGCAACGCTGGCAAAGCCCTCCCTGGTGGACAGATCCTTTTTTGAGGGACGCTTTCTTTTTAGGAGAAATCCCAGCAAAAAACAGCACAAGGCGGTGGCAAAATAAATTGCCGCTGCCTGGGGTTCCTTGTAAACCAGCCCGGTGAGGGCGGGCAGGAGAAGAAAAGCAGCCTCAAATTCCAGTATCCAGCCGATAATGTAAATTACAATTCCGATGTTCATTTTGATTCTTTAGACCTCCAGAATGTCCTTGATGTCATTGAGCCGGGAGTTGGTTAAAACCACTACCACCGAATCTCCCACCCGAAGCTCGTCCTGCCCGCCGGGGATAATGAATTTCCCGCCCCGGCTGATGCAGCAGATCAGCAGATTTTTGCGCAGGGGCAGCCTTTCTAAAGGCGTGTCGGTGACAGGGGAGGTTTCCTTGATATAAAATTCCAGGGCTTCGGCCCGGCCTTCCTCCAGCTTGTAGAGGTTTTCCACGTTGCTGTTTAAGGACTCATTCATAGAGCGGGCATATTTGATAATGGTGTCCGCTGTGAGAAGCCTGGGGTAGGTGATGCTGTCCAGCTTCAGGTCGTTCAGCACACTGTTGAAGT
>NZ_CEWDFQ010000357.1:0-3005 GCF_982438285.1 Acetatifactor sp.
GTCTTATATTAAGGAGGACAAAGTATGAAAAAGAAAAGAGCACTCGCGTTATTGTTGACAGGTGTCATGGCATTCTCCATGGCGGCCTGCGGCTCACAGCAGGAGACGTCCAATTCCGGTACCAATACACAGACGGAGACCTCTGCCCCTGCTGAGACTGCGGCGGAGACCGCTGCCGAGACGGACGCAGCAGCCGGCACAGACCTCAGCGCAGATATTACGATGTGGACGTACCCTATTGGAAGCTTTGGCAATGAGGAAACGGTAAATGGTTTTATTGCTTCTTTTAACGAGGTGTATCCTAACATAAGCGTATCGGTGGAATATCTTGATTACACTTCCGGAGATGATCAGGTGACAGCTGCCATTGAGGCTGGTACAACACCGGATATTATCATGGAGGGGCCTGAGAGACTGGTAAGCAACTGGGGAGCGAAGGGAAAGATGCTGGACCTTTCTGATCTTTGGGACGATGAGGCTCTTGCAGATATTTCTGCCACCAGCGAGGCAGTGGTAAGCGCATGTCAGTCCACGGACGGTGTATTTTATGAGTATCCTCTCTGTATGACCACGCACTGCATGGCTATCAACTATGAAATGTTTGAGGCCGCAGACGCGCTTCAGTACATAAATGAGGATCGCACCTGGACCACCGAGAATTTTGAGAAAGCGCTTCAGGCGCTTAAGGATGCAGGCGTTGCCCAGGAGAACGGTATCGTTTACTGCGGTGGCCAGGGCGGGGACCAGGGAACACGAGCCCTTGCCATGAATCTTTACAACGCAGAATTTACCAATGAAGATCACACTCAGTGGACCATGAACTCTGAAGCGGGCGTAAAGGGCCTGCAGCAGCTTGTAGACTGGACCCAGGAGGGACTTTTAAGCTACGATGCAGGAGCACAGGCAAGTGATGAGCTTCAGCTGTTTTCCAATGGAACCGTGGCAATGACCTTCTGCTGGAATGCTTCCAATGAGGCACAGTATGCTTCGGTGGTAGGCTTTACACCTTATCCGGTTGCCTTCCCTTCGGAGAGCGGCACACCTGAGCTCTGTGGTGGAATCTACGGCTTTGGTATCTTTGACAACGGCGATGAGGCAAAAGCGGAAGCTGCAAAGGCGTTTATTGAGTTTATCTGCGACGATGCGGTTCAGGGACCTTTGAGCGTTTCCAGTACAGGCTTCTTCCCGGTAAGAGCTTCCTTTGGAAATGTATATGCGGGCACAGAGGACGAAGCGCGCATGGAGGTATTTGCAAGCTTCGGACCTTACCTGGGAGATTACTACAACGTAACAGGAGGCTGGGCTGAGCAGCGTACCGCATGGTGGAATATGCTCCAGCAGATTTTTGGCGGCGAAGATGTTCAGACTGCGGCAGATGCTTACGTTGAAACCTGCAATGCAGCTACGGCGGCAGCAAATTAATCTGATGGCAACCTTTGGCATCCGGCTTTTCAACAAAGGCCGGATGCCTTTTCAAAAAGCAGAAAACAAATGGGGGTAATACTCATGACGGTTGGAAAAATGTCAGGTAAAAAACAGTATACCAAACGAAGCAGGATACTGGTAATGCGCGAAACCAGAGCGGCTTACCTGTTTCTTCTGCCTGCACTGATATTTTTTGTGGGCTTTATCATTGTTCCCATGATAATGTGCCTTGTAACCAGCTTTTTTAATTATACCATGACAGACTTTACGTTCGTGGGATTTGGGAATTATATTGAAATGTTTCAAGACCCGATTTTTATCAGAGCCCTGAAAAATACCATATTGATTGTAATTGTAGCGGTACCTGTGGTAACGATTTTTTCCCTATGGGTCAGCGCGGCGATTTATCCTCTGCATGCGGCGTCCAGATCCTTTTTCCGCTGTGTGTTTTATCTGCCTGTGGTTACGGGTACGGTTGCGGTTGCGGTTGTCTGGAAATGGATGTTCAACAAATATACGGGACTTTTTAACTATGTATTAAATGCAGCCGGGGTGATCGACGAAAACATCAGCTGGCTGGGGGATGAAAGATTCGCCATCTGGTGTATTATACTTATTCTCTTTACAACCTCCATCGGACAGCCTATTGTACTTTATGTGGCGGCTCTGGGAAATGTGGACAGCTCTATTGTTGAGGCGGCCCAGGTGGACGGCGCCACCAATTTCCAGACCTTCTGGAAAATTAAATGGCCCTCTATTATGCCTACCACCCTTTACATCCTGGTGATCACTACCATAAATTCCTTTCAGTGCTACGCACTGATACAGCTTTTAACCTCAGGAGGACCGAATCATTCCACAGATACTATTATGTATTACATTTATTATGAAGCATTTAAGCTTTATCGGTACGGTTATGGAAATGCGATGGGGGTATTTCTGGCTATTGTCATCGCTGTGTTTTCCGCAATTCAATTTAAGGTGACCAAGGCCGGAAGTGTGGATTAGGAGGGAGAGGAAGCATGGAAAAAACAAAAAAGAAAGCAGGAAAACTGTCGATTTATAAGGTGGTTACTGTTATAATATTAGTGGTTTTGGCATTTTTGTTTATTTTTCCAGTTTATTGGATTGTAACAGGGTCCTTTAAGGATGCAATGACCATTAATGCCGCAAAGCCCCAGTGGTTTCCCCTGAAGCCCACGATGATCAATTATGAAAAGCTGTTTGGCAATCCGGCGCTGCGCTGGCTCTTTAACAGTGTGGCTATAGCGGTGATTGCCATGGGACTCACCTGTCTGACCGCTTCTATGGCGGGATATGCGCTTGCCAAGAAACGTTTTGTGGGGCAGACGATTTTATTCAGTATTTTTATTTGTGCCATGGCGCTTCCTAAGCAGGTGGTTCTGGTACCGCTTTTAAAGGAGATGTCTTTCTTAAATCTTCATGACACCATCTGGGCAGTCATCCTTCCCACGGTGGGCTGGCCCTTTGGAATCTTTTTGATGAAGCAGTTTTCTGAAACCATTCCCACGGAAATGCTGGAGGCAGTGAGGATTGACGGAGCGGGAGAGGTACAGACC
>NZ_CEWDFQ010000358.1:0-3002 GCF_982438285.1 Acetatifactor sp.
GCAGGTCCTGCTTCCTACGGTATGACAGATACTATGGGACGTATGCACTCTGATGCACAGTTTGCAGGTTCCTCCTCGGTGCCTGCCCATGTTGAGATGATGGGACTGATCGGTGCCGGAAACAATCCTATGGTTGGCATGACGGTAGCAGTAGCAGTTTCCATCGAGGAGGCTGCACAGGCTGGGAAATTCTAAGACATTCTTTTTGATTTATAAGTGACAGAGCCTGGAAGGCGCCGCAGTTTAAAGGACTGCGGCGCCTTCATTATAATGAAAAAAACAGCCGATGCGGTTTTTTGCGGTGAAATTCAAAATTACTTAAGATTTTCATAATAATTATGCGTTTTCTACTAGTAAAACAAAGGATTATGCTGTATAATGTTCTATGATGAGTATTCGTTGCATAGTTACTCATTGACAATACTAAAGGAGGGAGGAGTAGACAAGTGTATTTTTGCAAGAACTGTGGAGAGCCTTATATGACCGATGAAGCTGTAATGTGTGTAAAGTGCGGCGTGGCAAAGGGACATGGATCAAACTATTGTCAAAACTGCGGAAAGCCGGTTGCACCCAATGCAGAAGTCTGCTTAAACTGCGGTGTGAGGGTTGCGAATACTGCAGCGGCTTCCGGCAGCAAGTCAAAGATGGCGGCTGGCCTGCTTGGCATTTTCTTAGGATGCTTTGGGGTACATAATTTCTATCTTGGCTA
The DNA here is from genome assembly GCF_982438285.1 of Acetatifactor sp. Taxonomy (NCBI): domain Bacteria; kingdom Bacillati; phylum Bacillota; class Clostridia; order Lachnospirales; family Lachnospiraceae; genus Acetatifactor; species Acetatifactor sp. Next base: position 710 of record NZ_CEWDFQ010000358.1, read on the forward strand.
TACTGCGAAGGCAGTGACCCAGCTTGTGCTCACTCTGGTGGGATGTGTATTAAGCTGTATTGTGATCGGCATATTCCTCGTACTGGGCATATGGATTTGGGGCCTGATCGAAGGTATTATGATTCTTACCGGTAAGATCAATACCGACGCCCAGGGGAATCTGCTAAGTGAATAATGAATTTTATTAAATTTATTAAAGGAGAAGAAGATGGACGGACAAAATTTTCAGAACGGACAGAACACAGAAAATGGGCAGGGTACACCTGTAAATAACTATCAGGACAATACTTCTTTTAATCAGTATCAGGTTCCTCCTACATCACCTCAGCAGGCGCCTAAGCAGACCAATGTGCTTGCGATTATCAGTCTTGTTATGGGTATTCTGGCAATTGTACTGGGCTGCTGCAGCGCATATATTGGTATCGTTCCTGGTATTGCCGGAATTGTCTGCGCAATATTTGCCAATAAGCAGGGCAAAACAGGCTTGGCCAAGGCTGGCTTGATCTGCTCTATCGTTGGTATTGTCATTGCTCTTGTTATCACGATTCTGGGCGTGGTTGGCCTGTCAATTTTAAGCGATTACGGATATTACTACTAAAATCAAGTATATGAAGAAACAAAAAACATTGGAGGATCAGCTTTATTTTGCCGGCTGGTTTCTCCTGATAGGTGGTATTGCGGGAATCTTTGTATATTTTCAATTTATTATGCCGAAGCTGTCGGTTTTTCCGTGCTTTTTTTACCATGTTTTGGGAATTTATTGCCCCGGATGTGGCGGCACCAGGGCGATTGGGGCCTTACTGCAAGGAAAGCCGCTGCTTTCCTTCTGGTATCATCCCCTTGTGCCGTATACCGTGGTGCTTTTTGGAGGCTTTATGCTGACGCAGACCCTGGAGCGTGTACATTTTGCAAAAGTGCGGGGCTGGAGATTCCATAATTGGCATATGTATGGTGCGGTTGTTCTTTTGACCGCAAATTGGATTATCAAAAATCTGCTTTTACATCTGTTCCATGTTTCTTTATAAAAACAGCTTAAACCATGAGAAATGGTTTTACAAAAGGAGAAAATATGGATAAGAAAGTGACAGGAATCGTGTCTTATTTCACGATTATAGGCTGGCTGGTTGCTTATTTTGCAGGAGACAAAGAGGGAGCAAAATTCCATTTGAATCAGTCTCTGGTAGTGAATCTTGGCTTTATCATTTCTGGAATTATTTCCTGTATTCCACTGATTGGCTGGATTATATATGCCGTTGCAGGCATTTTCCTTGTGGTATGCTGGATTCTGGGATTGATTGCAGCGATCAATGAAGAGGAAAAGGAAATTCCTCTGTTAGGAAAAATCAAGATATTAAAGTAATGGCAAAATCAGCCCGCATTTGGCGGGCTGATTTTTCATATGCGCTTTACGGCGCACATTTATAAGCAAGAAGGATTATTCGCTGTATTCTATGGTCAAATCCACATCATCAGGTTCTTCGCCGTGGAGAAAAGAGATGATGATCTGTATCCTTTTATATGCACGGGAATAATTCTGCAGTGCATAATCGGCAGTATATTCATTGTATGAGTTGTTGCTGTAGGCTTCGTGATAGCTTTTCACTGCCTCTGTCATATATTCACCGGCTTCATCGGCCAGGCTCTCCAGATAATCGAATTCTTCCGGAAAGTCCACCTGTGAAAACTCCTGAAATTCTGCATCTAATTCATCCAGATAGCCAAGAAGCTCTGTGGTATATCCCTCAGATGTAGTGTCTATATTGTTAATGGAAGTGTCAAGCTCAGAAATACTGGTGCAAAACTGATCTACCTCTGTCTTGAACCTTGACAATTCCGGGTCCCTTCCACACCCAGTGAGAAGCACAAGGGCAAGCAGAATAGGAAACATATGCTTTATTTTCATAAAAATAACCTCCGGTACGGAATAAAATAAATAATATAAAAAATTTATCACATTTTGTCTATTTTAGCAACTATTCCATTGGGATTTAACTTAATCCCAATGGGATTAAGTTAAATCCTGCCCTTTACGATTAAAACTTTCTTGTGGTACAATAAAAAAGATATTTTTTACCATCATTTTATTTCAGCAGCGGAGACACTTATGACAAAAGAACAATTTTTCAGTTTTTGTAAAAATAGATATGTTTATCTGGATGGGGCTACCGGCTCTAATTTGGTAAAGGCAGGAATGCCTTCCGGCGTATGTCCTGAAAAGTGGATTTTAGAGCACAGGGAAATTATGCTGCAGCTGCAGAAGGACTATGTGCTGGCGGGTACAGACATTTTGTAT
>NZ_CEWDFQ010000359.1:0-3000 GCF_982438285.1 Acetatifactor sp.
TCCATAACTTGTAGTATTTGTATTTTTTTAACTCCGTTACTGTCTTTCCCTTGAAGCAACGAGTTGATCCTATTTCTGGCATCAGATGAACTTTCTTTTTCCTGTAAGCACGCACAGCACCACCAAAATATAGCTTTGTCCATACTTTTCTCTATACCGCTCCCCTTTAAATACTTGTCTCCCAGCATAACCTGCGCATCTGCATGACCTTGTTTTGCAGCTTTTTCAAGGTATAATATTGATGTTTCTCCATCAGCCATATATGCCCGCGCTTCTTCTATACTGTCAAACACAACAGCCAAAGTAAATTGCGCTTGAGCCACATTTTTTTTGGCAGCATTACGAAGATATCTCACTCCCTCTGCAACACATATCTCTTGTCCTCCTATACCGAAACAATATTCCATACCAATAGCAAATTCTGCACCTGCATTTCCCTTTTGAGCAGCTCTTAAAGTGTACTCACTTGCCTTACTGGCATCGCCCTCTTTCCAATATATACGGGAAAGCGTTACCATTGCCTCTACATCCCCATTTTCGGCATTTTCAATTAACTCCTTCAAATCTTTTTCCTTCTCCATCCTTTTGTACCCAGCCTTTCTCTTATTTTATTAGAATATTATCCTGCTTAATCATCACCGTTTTATCATTTCGGATAGCCTGAAAAACAACCATTTCTTTTTCAGGCTGCACCACAAGAGGAAAATATAATTTTTCAACATAAACAGGCATCGCCTTCATTATCCTCTCAATATACCGTTTATCTCCCTCGGACAAACTTCTTGAACCGCCAAAATGTACGTGTACTAATCCCATAAACTCATACCCCTTCTCGCACCAAGAAGCTATAACCTTATTTAAATGATTTGCATTAGGTCTATACATACATCCTCTTTTCTTATGTCCTTCATCATATTCCCAAAGTATGACTTTATCTTTTTTACCCCCGATAATTCCACCTGCCTCTGGTGGTATTATCGGCATATTGTTTAATATTTCATTTAAAACAGCTCTGCTTATCCACATTGTTTCATCCTTATCGCTTTTTCTAATCTTTTCATCAAAAACACGATTTTATAACTCCTTCTGCACTATCAGAAGTATTTATTTTATATGTTAGCCCATTTTGTTCTAAAAGTCAATAGAACGTTTTGGGCTATTATATATTATTTTGCAAATACTACTTTTGGAGGTGACAAACTATGTTTCCCAGAATACGCCATTTACGCGAAGATGCTGATTTGACACAAACTCAAATCAGCAAAATCTTAAATATTTCGCAAAGAGCCTATTCCCATTACGAAAACGGCACCAGGGATATCCCAATCAATATTCTTATTTCAATTGCTGATTTTTATCAAGTAAGTGTAGATTATCTTTTGGAACGTACTAATAATAAAGAATTGCAGTGACAATTCTTTTCAAAAAAATAGAGAACGGTTACCTGCCGCTCTCTATTTCTACATATGCGCCGCCAGGCACACACTTCTCTTATGATATAATAGTTAGAACTACTGCCACACCTTAATTACAATTTTCACACATATCAAAGCCGGGATTGAAGGCATAAAAGTTTTTGCTGTTAAGCTTATCCTGTGTAATGCGCAGCGCTTCGCCGAATCTCTGGAAGTGAACGATCTCCCTCTCCCGCAGGAATTTGATGGGCTCGCACACATCCGGGTCCTTCACAAGCCGCAGGATATTATCATAGGTGGAACGGGCCTTCTGCTCTGCTGCCATATCCTCAGTCAGATCGGTGATAATGTCACCCTTTACCTGAAATTCACAGGCATTGAAGGGAATTCCCCCTGCGGCCTGGGGCCATACGCCCAGTGTATGATCCACATAATATTTGTCAAAGCCGCTCTTTTCAATCTCCTCCATGGACAGATTCCTGGTCAGCTGGTGCACAATGGCTCCAATCATCTCCAAATGTGCCAGCTCCTCTGTGCCGATGTCCGTCAACAGCCCGGCAACCTCCTTATAGGGCATGGAGTATCTCTGAGACAGGTAACGCATACTGGCCGCAAGCTCTCCGTCCGGTCCCCCAAACTGTGAGATAATCACCTGGGCCAGCTTTGCGTTTGGCTCCTTGATATTTACAGGAAACTGCAATCTTTTTTCATAATTCCACATTTAACCGCACGCTCCTTCCCATGGCAGAGGCGCAGCGCCCCATCTCCATTCCTTATTGCTTTCAGCAAGATCCTTTGTGAGAGGGAAATATTTCTGAGAAAATTCCTTCATCATCTGATTTTTCATCCTGCTGTAATGGTTAAAATATTCCATGGCATTGCGGTCGGTTGGATGTGTATCCAGATACAGCATCAGCTCCACCAGAATAAAATCCACGATGCTGATATCCTTCAGCATCTGCTCCTTATTGCTCAAGATACACATCTCCTTCCTGTGAAAGGCTTATTCAATTCAGGAAAGATCGTGCCGATTTTGAAGGCTTTGTCCAGATCGTCATACATTTTTTCAAAATGCTGCCAGGGCACATATGCCATGGCAATGGGATATCTGTCAAATCGTTCGTCAAATGAATAGTCCTGCATGTGATTCCTTTCATAAACTTAGATTTTGTTTAATACTATAGTATGATATCCCTTTTGAAACGTTCACTTCTCTATTTCTTTCTTCATTTTTACATGCGGAATCCCGGCCTCCACAAAAACATCGGACACCTTTTCGTATCCACATTTTTCATAAAATCCGAAAACCTCATATTTTGCGTCCATTTCAACTGTACTGTATCCTTGCCTTTTATAGTAATTTTCAATGTGTGCAAGCACAATTTTCCCCAGACCAAGCCCTCTGTATTCCTTCAAAAAACAGAATCTTTGAATCCTTACCCTGTCGCTGAAAGTCTCTAGGCATCTGATGGTTCCCACATTTTCATTTTGATATCTGACTAAAAAATGGCTGCAGGCCTCCTCCAGACAATCATATTTGTCCACTTCTATTTCCTTTGGCACACCTTTTTCTATGGTAAAAACC
>NZ_CEWDFQ010000360.1:0-2999 GCF_982438285.1 Acetatifactor sp.
GGCAGCAGATGGAGACAGGCGGGCGGTGCAAGCTGTTTGTAGTGGGAGAGCTTGGGCGTCAATATTTTGCGGCTAAGGGAATTCCCGTGGCGGAGCAGTTTCACTATACGGCGCAGAATCCTACCCTCCACCGGGCCCGCATTATCAGTGAGACTGTTTTAGAGCAGTTTAAGACAGAGGAGCTGGATGAGGTTTCCCTTATCTATACCAGTATGAAGAACAGCATCACCACAGAGACGCAGATTCTGAAGCTGCTTCCTATGGCGGCGGAGGATTTTGCAGACAGAGAGGCACTTAAGGCTGGCATTTATCAGGAGGAGCTTGTGATGCAGCCTTCTCCCCAGGCAGTGTTAAACAATATTATCCCGGACTGCATTATGGGATATGTATACGGAGCTTTGGTAGAATCCTTCTGCAGTGAACAGAATGCCAGAATGATGGCCATGGAGGCGGCAAATAAAAACGCATCCGCAATGATCCATGATTTGTCCATAGAATTTAACAGGGTGCGCCAGGCTATGATTACCCAGGAAATTACCGAGGTGGTTGCAGGCGCAAAGGCACAGAAAAAGAAGAAAAAGACAAGAAAGGAGGTTTCCTGCATTGAATAAGGTTCAAGGAAAAATCGTCCAGGTTATGGGACCTGTGGTTGACGTGGAATTTGAAAACAATGACCTCCCTTTTATCAAGGATGCTTTGGAGGTGACCTGTGACGGCAGGCGTCTTGTGATGGAGGTGGCTCAGCATATCGGCAACAATACAGTGCGCTGTATCATGTTAGCGTCCAGCGACGGACTTTGCAGGGATATGGAGGTTACGGCCACCGGAAAGGGCATTCAGGTGCCTGTTGGGAAAAAAACGCTGGGGAGATTGTTCAACGTGCTGGGTGAGACCATTGATGGAGGAGAATCCTTAGAGCAGGAGGAGCACTGGGTCATCCACAGAGATCCGCCCAGCTTTGAAGAGCAAAGTCCTGTAGTGGAAATGCTGGAGACCGGCATCAAGGTCATTGATCTTTTGGCCCCGTATGCAAAGGGCGGAAAAATCGGTTTGTTCGGCGGCGCCGGTGTGGGAAAGACGGTGCTGATACAGGAGCTGATCCGCAATATTGCCACAGAGCACGGCGGGTACTCTATTTTTACTGGTGTGGGAGAGCGTTCCCGGGAGGGAAACGACCTCTGGACGGAGATGAAGGAATCCGGCGTACTGGAAAAAACAGCGCTGGTATTCGGACAGATGAATGAGCCGCCGGGAGCCCGTATGCGTGTGGCGGAAACGGGACTTACCATGGCGGAATACTTCCGGGATAAAGAGCACCAGAATGTGCTTTTGTTTATTGATAATATTTTCCGTTTCGTGCAGGCTGGCAGCGAGGTGTCGGCGCTTTTGGGGCGTATGCCCTCTGCGGTTGGCTATCAGCCAACCCTGGCCACAGAGCTTGGTGAGCTGCAGGAGAGAATCGCATCCACCAACAAGGGAAGCGTAACCTCCGTGCAGGCGGTCTATGTACCTGCGGACGACCTTACCGACCCGGCGCCTGCCACCACCTTTGCTCATCTGGACGCCACTACCGTACTCTCCAGAAAGATTGTAGAGCAGGGAATTTATCCGGCGGTGGACCCGCTGGAATCTTCCTCCCGTATCTTAGAGGAAGATGTGGTGGGAAAGGAGCATTATGAGACGGCCAGGGAAGTGCAGGCCATGCTCCAGAAATACAAGGAGCTCCAGGACATTATTGCAATTCTTGGCATGGAGGAGCTCTCAGAGGAGGACAAGGTCACGGTATACCGGGCCAGAAAAATTCAGCGCTTTTTGTCCCAGCCCTTTCATGTGGCGGAAAATTTTACCGGCGTACCTGGCAGATATGTGCCTGTGAAGGAGACCATCAGAGGCTTTCGTGCTATTATAAACGGTGAGATGGATCAGTATCCTGAAGGAGCCTTTTTCAATGTGGGCACCATTGATGAGGCTTTGGAAAAGGCAAAGAAGATGATGGGCCAGCAGATGTAAAACCGAACCGGAAAGGCGGCCAGATGGATGAATACGTTTAATTTAAAGATTATTGCAAGCGATAAGGTTTTCTATAGCGGAAAGTGCGGCATTATCGTGGTGCCTGCGCTGGACGGGGAAATTGCCATTATGTCTCATCATGAAAATATGGTGATCGCCACCAAAGAAGGAGAAGTCCGCTTTAAGGAGAAGGAAGAAGAGGACTATCACCGGGCAGTGGTGGGAATCGGCTTCGTGCACATTGCCAATAACCGTGTAACTATGTTGGTGGACACAGCGGAGCGGCCGGAGGACATTGACAGGGTGCGGGCGGAGCAGGCCCTGGAGCGGGCCAAGGAGCAGCTGCGCCAGAAACAGAGCATTCAGGAGTATCATGTGTCCCAGGCGTCTTTGGCCAGAGCCATCCTGCGCCTGAAGGAGGCCGGAAAATACGAAGTAAAGTAACAATATGTAATATTATTGTAAAAAAATCGTAAAAATTAACAAAAATAAGTCGGAAATTGTAGGAAATATATGCAATTCATAAATTGTTATTTCTACTTAGTTGCTTTAAAATGAGCACAAGAAAAGAGGATGACAATTATGGATTACTTGCAGAAAAAACCCATATGGGTAGTACTCCGGGCAATTGCCGGCTTTTTTTGGGAGAGATTAAAAAGTCTGGGGATTACAAGGCAGAAGCTGCCATCCTGCGCAGCTCTTGTAATCTGTCCGGCAGTTACCTTTTACTTGTTTGATTTTTATACCCACAATCCCCTGACGGATATGGATTTCAAAACCCAGCTTTTAAACATTGCCTTTTATGAGCTTGCGGCCCTTTTCCTGTTCGGGGTGTTGAGGAGTGTCCGCGCAGCGCTTTTGCTGCAGAGCGGCTTTTTTATGCTGGTGGGTCTGGCCAATTATTATGTGCTGAATTTCCGCTCGGCGCCTATTATGCCCTGGGATATTTTTTCTGTGGGGACGGCTGCCAGTGTGGCGGGAACCTATTC
>NZ_CEWDFQ010000361.1:0-2994 GCF_982438285.1 Acetatifactor sp.
CCTGGTCATAATAACCAAAAACGGGTTCCGAAGCAGTGGCTAGTCACCCTTTTTTGGTTATTATGCCCAGTTTCTGATACCAGGAAGCAAGTTTCGCAATCACCTGATATAAAATAGAATTGTAAAACGAAAAAATCTCAGAAAATAATGTGGAAATATAGTGATTATGTATGATTATGATAGAAAAACAGATGCGGCAAGGCAAGATACAGGCCTGCCTTGCTTTTTAGACATCCTCCCCTAAAAGGGAACCCTTTAGCACTTCAAAGGCCGCTGTCCTCCCTCCGTTTCCGGAAACAGGCACCAGCTCCTGGAAAACCACCGCCTCCAGCACATGCAAAAGGCGTATTTTTATCTGCCGCTGTCTGGCTGGCGGAAACTTCTCCACAATACGCTCCACCACACAGGCTGCATTTCCAGCATGCAGAGAGGATAAAACCAAATGCCCTGTCTCAGCAGCATGAATGGCAAGCTCAATGATTTCCGTATCCTGCAGCTCTCCTATCATGATCACGTCAGGATCCTCCCGCAGGGCCGCCTTGAGGGCGCTTAGATAAGTATCAGAATCTGTTCCGATCTCCCTTTGATTTACCATGGCCATTTTGTGCTGATGAAGATATTCTATAGGCTCCTCCAGAGTGATCACATGCACCTGGCGGCTTTCGTTTATCTGGTCGACCAAGGCCGCCAGCGTCGTGGAAGCTCCGCTCCCAGCCGGTCCTGCCGCCAGCACCATACCCTCTTTCTTTGCGCAGAGGTCTGCCAGGCATTCCGGCGCTCCCAGTTCCTCCAGGGTGGGCACCTTAGCCCCCACCAGCCGGAAGGCCAAAGCTGCCGATCCTCTCTGCTTATACGCATTCACCCGAAAGCGCCCGCACCCTGAAATAGAAAAGGACAGGTCACATTCCCCATGCTCCTCAAAATATTCTCTCTGCTGCTGCGTCATGATATTCACCAGTACATCCAGTGTTTCTGCCGGCAGCACCTTCGGATAACCCATGGAGACCAGTCCGCCGTCTATGCGCATTTTCGGCGGAATTCCCACCGTCAAATGTACATCACTTGCCCCGGCCTCCTTAGCCGCCTTTAAAATTTCCTCTATCCCAGGCATCTTATGCTCTTCTCCTGTCTCTTTGGAATGACTCTGCCCAGCCTCTTAAATCTTCATTACAGATTTATTATACCCCGGCTCTATCTGATTGACAAGCTTTCATCGCGTTCAGAACAGAAATTTTGTGGCTGTCCAGCCCTCTACGCAAAAGCGTCTCTCAGCTTCTGCAGTGCCTTTTTCTCGATTCTGGACACATAGCTGCGGGATATCCCCATCCTTTCGCCAATCTCATTCTGGGTAGCCTCCGGCCTTCCGTCCAGCCCATAGCGTAAAATCAATATCTCCCTTTCCCTGTCTGTGAGACATTCCTCTAACAGCACAAACAGCTTCTTTATATTGCTGTGAAATTCCATGCTGTCAACGATATCCGGCTGCTGCTGTTCGATCACATCCACCAAATGTATCTCATTGCCCTCTTTATCCTGGCCAATGGGCTCAAATAAAGAAACCTCCCGGGAGGTTTTCTTTTTGCTGCGCAGCAGCATCAGCAGCTCATTGTCTATACAACGGCAGGCGTAGGTGGCAAGCCGCCCCTTTCCCGCATCAAAGGTATCCACCGCTTTGATCAGTCCAATGCAGCCGATGGATATTAAGTCTTCCATATCCTCGTCTACATTCTGATATTTTTTGGCAATGTGCGCCACCAGCCGAAGGTTTCGCTCTATCAGAATCTCCTTGGCCCGCCGGGCCTCTACGGGGGTGCCTTCCTGCAGCAGCCGGATGTACTCGGCTTCTTCTCCTGAGGTTAAAGGTTTTTGAAATGTTTTCAAAATACCCCCCTGGATTTCTCTTTACAATAGTCTATGAAAAACCTCCGCCTCCGGTGCCTGTCACGAGAGCAAAAACTGCGCCATGCAGTAGTTGCTCAAATCCAGGCCTCTTTCCGTGAGAGCCAGCCACTTTTCCTTCGTCTCCTCATCCTCCCGAAAGTAAAGCAGGCCGTCTTTTCTGTTTCTTTCAATGACAGGCCCATAAACCTTTTCCATGGACACGCCAAAGGTCCTTTCAAATGCAAGGGGACTGATTCCCCGTATCATACGCAGCCCCAAAAACACAAATTCCTCCATCTGTTCTGTGACCGAAAGGCTCTGCACCCCCTCCCTGCACCCCAGGGGAGCCTCCAGATAACGGTCCAGATCACGGCCGTTTTGAAACCGCACATTGTCCACCAGAGACGCCGCGCCAATCCCAAGCCCCAGATAATCCTCTCTCTGCCAGTACCCACAGTTATGACGGCAGGCATAGCCAGGCTTCGCATAATTGGATATCTCATACCTTTCATATCCGTGTTCTCTCAGAATGCGCCCCGTCTCCTCATACATCAGACGCTCGCTGTCCTCATCCGGCAAGGGAAGCCGTCCCTCCTTTTGAAGGGATGCAAAAGGCGTTCCCTCCTCCACAATGAGACTGTAGGCCGAGATGTGCTCAGGAGGACGTCTCAGGGAAAGGACACGGCAGAGCGTTTCCTTCCAGGAGGCAATTGTCTGGCCCGGAATGGCGCTCATAAGATCCACGCTCATATTTGCAAAGCCCACTTCCCGTCCAGCCTCCCAGGTATGCAGGAAATCGGAAAAGCTGTGTATCCTGCCAAGGGCCGAAAGCTCTTTTTCATCTGCAGACTGTAAGCCGATGCTCAGCCTGTTGATTCCGGCCTCATAATAGGCGGCAAGTCTTTCCTCCTCCGCCGTGCCGGGATTTACCTCCATAGTGATTTCCGCATCCTTAGACAGGCGAAAGCTCCCTCTTACAGTATCCATTAGCTCCTGTATCTTTTGGGGAGGCGCCACAGAGGGCGTACCGCCTCCCAGAAAAATACTGGTCACCGTCCTGTCTGTGTACTCTCCTGCCCTTTTTCTTGTCTCTGTCAGCAATGCCTCCATATA
>NZ_CEWDFQ010000362.1:0-2985 GCF_982438285.1 Acetatifactor sp.
ATACAGCAGTGTTTACCTTAAACGCTTTGCAGATTGTAAAGCGCATGAAGGATTATGGCGGACAGGCTACCTGCAAGCAGTTGTCCATACGATATGGGGAAACGCCTAATTTTTATAGTGCCGGGTCTGCTGCGCTTGCCAGAAGAATTGCGGAGAAAACAAAATGTCCGGTACTGGAAACGGATGCGGAGACTTCTAAATTCTGGCCCATTCTTTATACAGGAAAGGGGGCAGACTCTTCAATGGAGGGCACTTATGTCTGGAGACTGCGCAGCGAACTGAGCGCGGCCCTTGATCGGGCTGATTTGTCGAAAATTCCGCTCTATGCTGAGGTAAGTCCTTCCATCTGGAAGATCAGCCATGGAACGAATGCAACCGGGATATCAGAATTTAACAAGAGGGTTTTTGAGAAACGGAAGGTGGTCGTTGTACATAGCCGGACAAAAGCAAAAGCAGCCTCTAAGGTTACCCAGGGCCAATCCTTTATGGAGGCTGTCCGTAAGGGAGATTATTTCTACCTGTGTTATGGCAGCAGCATTCAGCTGCTGGGGCAGTTTACCAGCGAAAAGCCTGTGCCAAATCCAGAGATGAAGGAGGGCTGGTATGAGCGGGAGTATCAGGTGATTGCAAAATCAAAGGATACGGCGGCATATACCGGAGCTAAAAAGTGGTGGACTCCCAATGATAATTCTACCTGTATCAAGGTTGCTGAGGATGAGAAATTTCTGTTTGAAGAGCTGATTCTGCAGCCTTATTTTGGTATGTCCCTGGATGAGCTTTTTGGCAAGGCAGAAGAAAAGCGTAGCTATTGGTGGTTGAAGGTCAATCCTAAAATCCGGAGCTTTTCAGATTGGAAGCTGGACGAGGAGCAGAATTATACGCTTTACAATGAAAATGGGCACAAGCGGAAAATTTTTCAGAATTTCTTGGACGCAAGAGCCGGCGACATTTTGATTGGATATGAGGCGGATCCGGTGAATAAGATCGTGGCGCTGGCCCGCATTACACAGGGGAATGATGGGGAGAACTTATATTTCAAAAAGACGGAGGGACTTTCTGTTCCCATTGAATACGCAGCGCTGAGGGAATGCCGTGAGCTTGATAAGATGGAATTCTTTGCACAGCCCAATGGAAGTCTTTTCAAGCTGACAAAGGATGAATACGATTGTATCATGGATATGATCCGCGAAGAGAATCCTCTGAGGCGGCCGGATACTGCCATCACAAAATACACAATGCAGGATTTTCTGAAGGCTGTGTATATGACGGAAGAACGATATCATGTGCTGGAAGCGCTGCTTAGAAACAAAGGGAATGTTATCCTTCAGGGAGCGCCTGGCGTGGGAAAAACTTTTACGGCAAAGAAGCTTGCCTACAGCATGATGGGGGAGAAGGATGATTCCAGAATAGGGCTGGTGCAGTTTCACCAAAACTATTCCTATGAGGATTTTATTATGGGATATCGCCCGGACGGCGAGGGCTTCAAATTGACAGAGGGCATTTTTTACCGTTTCTGTCAAACCGCAGTAAATCATCCGGATAAGGAGTATTTCTTTATTATTGATGAAATTAACCGCGGCAATATGAGCAAGATTTTTGGGGAGCTTCTGATGCTGATCGAGAAGGATTACAGAGGAACCAAGGCTACGCTTGCATACAGCGGCATGCCCTTTTCCGTACCGGAAAATCTCTATATCATTGGTATGATGAATACAGCAGACCGCAGCCTTGCCATGATTGACTATGCTCTTCGCCGCAGATTCAGTTTCTTTGAGATGGAGCCCGGATTTCATTCAGAGGGATTTCAGAAATACCAGGCCGGTTTTGGCAATGAGACATTTAACGCGCTGATCGATCAGGTGAAAGCGTTGAATAAAGAGATTGCGGAGGACCCATCTCTGGGGCGTGGCTTCCGGATTGGCCACAGCTATTTCTGTGGACGAAAAGCCGGGGAATGTACCACGGACTGGATGCGTTCGGTAGTGGAATTTGATATTCTGCCCATGCTGTCAGAGTATTGGTTTGATGACAGTGGGAAGCTTCAGCGGTGGGAAAAGAATCTGCGTGGTGTGTTTGATGACGAATGATAAAGGTATTCTTATAAAAAATATTTATTATATGCTGTCCTATGCCTTTCAAGTGCTGAAACAGACAAATTATGAGGAGGTGGCTGCGGAGGAATTTGAGCAGGCGCAGGATCTGTTTGCGGCGATATTGGCCAAGGGAACAGCCAGACAGCTAAAGCAGGGGCTTTACCGGGAGTATATCACGCAGCGGGAGACTCTTTTTGTGATGCGCGGAAAGCTGGATTTGCCAAAGACAATCCGTAACAAGGTTCAGAGAAAGCAGAGGTTAGCCTGTGAGTTTGACGAGCTTTCAGAGAATAATCTTTTTAATCAGATTCTTAAAACCACGATGAAGCTTCTGGTGCAGGATGAGGGAGTGAATGTGGAACGGAAAAGAGCCCTGAATCAGGTGCTGGTGTTTTTTGATCATGTAACGATATTGGAGCCCTCTAAAATCCAGTGGAGCAGGCTTCGTTACCAAAGAAGCAACCGGAATTATGAAATGCTTTTGAACATCTGCTGCCTGGTGCTTGACGGTATGCTGCAGACAACAGAAAAGGGAACCTATCGGATGGCGGCGTTCTCAGATAAACATATGGCAAGGCTGTATGAAAAATTCATTCTGGAATATTATCGTCAGAAGCATACTTATCTGTCAGAGGTCAGGGCAGCCCAGGTTCCCTGGAATCTTGTGGGAGAGAATGAGGAAGCGATGATTCGCCTTCTGCCGGTGATGCAGACGGATATCATGCTGCGTCTGGATGACAAGGTTCTGATTATTGACGCAAAATATTATGGAAAGACGCTGCAGCATCAATTTGAAAAGTACTCCCTGCATTCTGGAAATGTATATCAGATTTTTACCTATGTGAAGAATTATGATAAGGACGGCACGGGGAATGTGGCGGGGCTTCTGCTG
>NZ_CEWDFQ010000363.1:0-2963 GCF_982438285.1 Acetatifactor sp.
TAAGGATACTGTCTTTTTTGCTTTCACTGTACACCTTCCCTTTCTTAATAAGCATACATCCAAGCATGCCTGGATGCGTTTTTCTGATAATTTTATTTTACCTTTCCGGTTCATATTAGCAACCTGAGAAAGAATATAAAAAAGCAGGGCAAATTATAGTTTTAAAACAATAATCTGCCCTGTGTGTGTTTTGACAGGAATTTTTATTTCCCCGCCTGTTTACGAAATTTTGCCGGTGTGCAGCCCTTTGCCGCAATAAATCGATTGATAAAATAGTCCAGATCCTTGTATCCCACATCCTGCGCAATCTGATAAATCTTATCATCCGTTCGAAGCAGTCTTGCCGCAGCCTGTTCTATCCGATAATTGTTCAGGTAATCTTTAAAGGACTGCCCATATTTTCTTCGAAAAAGCTGTCCTAAATACGCGCTGTTTACATAATACTTCTGTGACAGCTCCCGCAGCGTAAGGTTTTGCGCATAATTACAGCGTATCTCTTTTTCCACATCTCCCAAAACGCCTCTTGAGACATTTTTCCTAAGCTGAGCGAGATACTCTGCATACTCACAGGCAAACCTTGCCAAATGTACACTGCTTCCCCGCACAGTGCCTTCCTCAAAGGAGCTTTCACTGATATAATGCAGAATTTCCTCCTGGTTTACGCCGTCATCCTGCTGTGCTGCCAGATGGATAAGCTGAAACAATAAATAGTTGATATTTAAATTGACCGTGTCCCCTACCACTCCCATTTGTTTCATTTCCGCATAAAGTCGCTCCACACTCCCCCAAATCTTTCCTTTATCATTCTGCTCTATGGCAGCAATCAAGGCGTCAACACTGTTCTTGCACAGCACGATTCCTCCCTGATTGATCTGTACCTCTTCTTCATAAAAATAAATATCCTTTTTTACCCGAAATGCTTCCAGTGAATTGAGCACACAAGCCGCGCTGTAGGATTTTGCCACCGCTGAGATATCATGCACCTTTTTTCCTGCAAGCATCCGAACCGGATGCTTCAGCACTGTCTCAAGGTTCTTTCGAAAGTCCTGCAGATATTCTCTTTCACTGCAGTCCTCCCTTGCCGCCATATAATCACAGTATAAAAATCCCACGTCAAAGTTCTTTTCATCCTGCGATACATCAAAAATGCAGTGTACCTCATCCTCCTTTAGATAATCTATGCAGGCCTGATACAATCGCCTCTGCAGATGTCTGAGCTGACCGTCCTCCTGCTCCTGTGCCTCTTTCAGATCGCAGAATTCAATATCTATGTACCGGACTCCCTCAGAGAGACGCATATGGTTCCTGACATATTCCAAATTCAACCCGTCGTATTTTCCAAACAGCAGCGCAAGCACATTTCGCGCGAGATACGCACGCTCCATAACCTTTTGATTTTGCCTGTCAATTTTAGAATTCTCCGATATTTTGGCAGCCTTCCGCAAAACTGCGATCAGCTCCTCTTTTTCCACAGGCTTTAGGATGTACTCCATACATTTATGCCGGATCGCCTGCTGCGCGAAAACAAAATCATTATACCCGCTCAGAATCACAAAATAAGCTTCAGATACATGTTCTTTGCGTATTGTCTCCAAAAGCTCAAGCCCCGTCATAACCGGCATTTTAATGTCCGCGATAATCACATCCACCTTATGGCCTCTCAGATAGTTTAATGCCTCCTTCCCATTGGATGCCGTAGCAGCAATTTCATACCCCTCCTTCTGCCAGTCAATCAGCACGGACAAGCCTTGCACAATAAACGGTTCGTCATCTACCAGCAATACCTTCATCATATCCTCCCCTAAGCCTCCTGAATTTTGTTATAAGAAAGCCGAATCTGAATCATGGTTCCTGCGCCTTTTTCGCTTTCAATCAGAAATTCAGCATTTTCGTCAACCATCATTTTCAGCCGCAGACAGGCGTTCAAAATTCCTACCCTTCCCTTCTTCTGCATCTCATCAATACTTACATCCTGCATCTTCTGCCGGATACAGGAAAGCATCTCCTCACCCATGCCCTCGCCAGTGTCCTCTATCTCTATGCAGAGCGAT
Organism: Acetatifactor sp.; assembly: GCF_982438285.1. NCBI lineage: Bacteria > Bacillati > Bacillota > Clostridia > Lachnospirales > Lachnospiraceae > Acetatifactor > Acetatifactor sp. The sequence continues at coordinate 2,052 of NZ_CEWDFQ010000363.1, forward strand.
TCTTCTTCCCTGTAAATTCTTACAAATATCCAGCCTGGCGCAACTTTATTTTCAATCCCATGCACACAGGCGTTTTCCACAAAGGTTACAATCGTAAGCTTTGGAATCCGCAGCTTAGCACATTCCTCCTCCATATCAAGCTGGTAAGAAAGCCTGTCTCCAAAGCGATACTTCTGCAGCCCCAGATATGCTTCCACAAACTCCATTTCCTTTTTAATTTCCACCTTATCATTACCCCAATCCGCATTCTGCCTCTCCATCACCGCCAGCTTTTCCACCATATCCGCCGTCTCATATTCCTGCTTCAAAATACTGTGCATTCTTATGCTTTCCAGGGCATTAAAGAGAAAATGTGGATTGATCTGGCTGTGAAGCGCAAGCAGCTCCGCATTCTGTCTGGCAATGTCCATCTCCTGTTCTCTCAGCCGGTCTTTATACACCGTCTGTATTAATTCATTCATCCGCGCAGCCATTCGGTTATAATTCTGCATCAAGCTGCCAATCTCGTCCTTTCCCCTCACATGGGGCAGCTCCATCAGATGATCCTGATCCACTCCCTCAAAAATATGACTCAGTTCTCTGATACGGACAGTAATGGAGCGGTCAATCTGCTTCATCAGGCACCACGGCAGTATAATATTGACAAGCAAAAGCAGCGCAACCAGAGGGAAATTATCCAGAATAACCAAAAGCGTACTGCTGGGTCTTTTGAGAATATAAATCTGCAGCTCTTCCCCATATAATGTAATATCCTTTGAATACCCGATCCTTCCTTTTTCCTCAAAGCTTTCAAATGCCTGCCCCACACTGCTGTATCCCTCGTTTGACAGCATAATTTCTCCGTCCCGGCATATATACACTGGCAGCTCATATTTCATGCTTTCCAGGCTTCTGACCAGATTGCTGTAATCC
>NZ_CEWDFQ010000364.1:0-2953 GCF_982438285.1 Acetatifactor sp.
AAGTGTGTCTTTTATTACTACATCTTCAATCATCGCATCGTTCACTTTCTGCTGCTGCGCTTCAAAAGCCTCGGAGTTAAACAAAAATTTCTGCCCTTCAACTCCAGAAATTGGTGACAATTCAGCGATCTCTTCTGCTGTGGCATACCCTACATTTCGTCCAATTTTGTCGTTCTGATACTTGTGTACATCTTCAAAAAGTTTTTCCACTTTCCCGGCTGCCACATCCACACAGTTTAATGTCCCTGACAGCAATTTCCGTTTTGTTCGTAAAATGTTTTTTATCAACTCCGTTTTGGAAAATTTCTCTTCGCCATAAACTTTTTCCGGCTTATCTCCAAAAGTACGCACTACATTTGCTGCCTTTTGCAAAGCTCCCCTTATGCCTGTACCAAGTGCATCAATCTTTGTTATAACTCTATCTACCTCTGTAATGGATTGTTGTATATTATGTCGGATATTCTGCAACTTTTCCTTAATCCCCACAAACTCCGCAACCTTATAAAGTGCAGTTTTTCCTTTTGCTTTTGCCTCTGCCACGATTTCAGAAGCCTTTTCCTTCACATCCGCCTTGATTTCAAGCAGCTGCTCTTTCATCCTGTGGCATTGCCGCTCTAAGTTATCCACAGTTTTGCAGATAGTGGCCTTTAAGGTTTTGTCCCTTTTCTCCTGCTCCATTTTTTCAAGCTGCTTCCGTACATTTACAAGCTCTTCTGTCACAAGCTCCAATCTCTTTTCCACCACATCTATCAGGTCTGCCATTTCATATACATTGTTTGCTGCTTCCCTCTGCTGGTTCTGATTTAAAAGTGTAATCAGCTCCTGTATGATCTGGTCTTTCGTCAATTCCATATTCTGGTATTGTTTCATTTTGGTCTCCCTTCTGTTCAAAGGGGTATGGCCTGCATACCCCTTTTTCCTGTTCTTTATTCTTCACTTTTAACGAAAAGGCAGATCACCCGCATGCTGTCTGCCCTCTGCCTTTGTCAAACTTTGGGAAACCGTCTGCTCCATTCCTTGCTTCGTGGCCTTCTCCTTTTCCATTCGGTAACAGTCCATAAGGGCATCATACAGCTTCTCTTGAAACTCCTTCGTAACTGGAAAACATACGTCCTAATACTGGCTCTTTCCGTCCTTTATCTATATAAACGGGATATTCCCGCAAAAATGGTAAACCGGGCTTTCCCCGGTGCGTTTGTGCTTTAACCACCTCCTGAAAGGCACAAAAAAACACCAGACCTTAACCAGCCTGATGTTGTTTTCTTTCCCGCTATTTTATTTTCATTTCTTGTTAATCATCCCAATAGTCAAGGGACTCCTGCGATATTGAGCTGATACCAAACAGTTTATACATAAAGTCTTCTCTGTCATCGAACATCTCAACGATAATAATCCTGTTCTCCTCTATTCTGTAAAACAAGTAATTATGTCCTACATAAAGGTATCTGTAATCACAGTCAATATCATACATCGAAGATACAGCAACTCCTTTTTCTGCAAAATCTTCAAGCCCTCTTGCTGCATCTGTAATCCGCTTCAATGCTTTTCCTGCCGCCTCCGAACCAAATTCGTCTGTCAGCCGCACCCTCAATACTTTCAGCTTGCGTCTTACAACTTGTGAATATTCAAGTTTTTTCAACCCTATACCCCCAATTCTGCTTCCAGCTCGTCAGCAGATACCGTTCCTTCCTCACGGATGGAGATTTCCGCCTCATTCAATTTGCTCATTAGCTGAAAAAGGGCTTTCTGTTTGTCAAGCTCATCTAATTCTTTCATATCTATGATAGCACACTGTCCATGTCCGTTACGGGTTAAATAAACTCTGTTGCCATATGTGACCTCATTTATGACTGCTGTATAATTCCTCAAATCTGAAATAGGTTTAATATTCGGCATATCGATCCCTTCTTTTTCCATAATCATCTGCATTACTTTGTGGTAATTATATTATACGCATTTACTGCAAATTATTCAATATATTTCATTGTGAATTTACAGCACATATTTTCATGGGGTCATTTTCATAAGGCAAAACATTACTCCGCAGCTTTATTTTTTACCGCCCGATAAGTCCGTCTGATTTCCCTCATTTTCGCCATATCGGTTTCCGGGTAAAATACCGCCAGAATTTCTGCCTTTGTCATGCCGAGAGCCATCATTTTGTGAAGCTCCTCTTTCTGCTCTTTGGAATACTGCCACTGTGCCATACGGTTCATAAGGGTATCTTCCCCCACAATCTTACGCCTTGATATTCCAGACCCGCCAGAACCGGAGGACTTCGCATCTGTCCCTGTTTCCCCGGCATCTTCCGTCTCCGGCGCATATTTAAGCTCATTTTCCTGCTCCCGGTAAAGCTTCTCTCTCTGCTGCTTTTCGTCAAGGCTTAAAAACCGCTTTTTCATATCAAGCTCTGTCAGCACACCAAACTCCTCATAGGAAAGGGTATCTATATAAACATTTTCCCCTTTTTCCTTTAAGCCCTCGTAATGGGCTAATGCTTTGGGTGACAGTATCTTGTATAGCTGTTCTTTTGCATTTCCCTGACCGGAGGGAGCATGGACATAAGGCTTTCCTTTTCCGTCTGCGGTCTGTGAAAATGCAGGATGCCCGAATGGAATATACTTATGATCCATGATAGGATCAAATCCCCGGATAAAGATAAGACATTTCCTGTTATCCAGCTTTCGCACCTCATCCGGTGTAAACAGCTCCCTTCCCAGCACATCGTAATTACGGCTGGAGCTGTCTTGTCTGCCTCTGGTCTCCCCGCTTGACTTCTTATCAATCGTGCTTTTTCCCAAAAGCTCCGAAACATATTTATGAGTGCTCTGCTCATTGCCACCAAGATAAATGAACGTATCACAGTTGCCGGGAATTGTTTCCCAAGTATCCTTAAACAGTGCTTTCAGCTGTGCAAAGTTTTGAATAATGATAATACTGGAAATCTCCCGGC
>NZ_CEWDFQ010000365.1:0-2938 GCF_982438285.1 Acetatifactor sp.
GTATCAGCAGGCAGAAGGAGGAGAATATGCCACTTGTTACATCTAAGGAAATGTTGTTGAAAGCTCAGCAGGGCGGTTACGCAGTGGGTGCATTTAATGCAGAGAATATGGAGATGGTGAAAGCGATCATTCAGGCAGCTGAGGAGTTGAAAGCACCTGTTATGATCCAGACTACTCCATCTACTATTAAATATGGCACTCTTGAGACCTATCAGGCAATCGTTGCAGCAGAAGCTGCAAAGGCTTCCGTTCCGGTTTGCCTGCACCTTGACCACGGCAGTAGCTTTGATCTCGCCATGAAGGCTCTGAAGGCTGGATATACTTCCGTGATGATTGACGGTTCTAAGCTGGATTATGAAGGAAACATTGAGGTGAGCAAGAAGGTGGCTGACGTAGCAGCTTCTATGGGAATCCCATGCGAGGCAGAACTTGGTAAGGTAGGTGGTAAGGAAGACGACCTGGTTGCAGTTGCAGATACCAATACCGATCCACAGGAAGCCAGAGAATTTGTAGAGCGCACCGGCGTTACTTCTCTTGCGGTAGCAATCGGCACAGCACATGGCTTCTATGTGGGAACTCCTGTTCTTGATAAGGAGCGTTTAAGTGAAATTCGTGAAGTTGTAGATATTCCTCTGGTTCTTCATGGCGCTTCCGGCCTTAGCGATGAGGATGTTATGGATTGCGTAAAGAGAGGAATCTGTAAGGTTAATTTTGCCACCGAGCTTCGTGCAGCATACTCCAAGGCTGTCAGAGAGACACTTGAGGATGAGAAGGTATTTGATCCTAAGGCATATGGCAAGGCTGGAATTGCAGCTGTGAAAGAGCTTGTAATGGCCCGTATGAAAGTTTGCGGCTGTGACGGAAAGGCTGAGTAAGAGGCTGATTTATGGCAGCGACGATGAAAGATATTGCCAGACGGACAGGACTTGGTCTGGCAACGATTTCCTCTTATTTCAATGGGGGGAATGTAAGAGAGAAGAACCGTATCAAGATCGAAGAAGCCATCGAAGAATTACATTACGAAGTAAATGAAGTTGCCCGCGGTCTGAAGACCAATGCGACCAAGACAGTGGGGGTTGTGATTCCAGAGCTGAACAATGTTTTCTGCGCAGAAATCATCAGTGGAATGGAGGATATCCTCCGAAGCCATGGATATGCAGCGATTGTCTGTGACTGCAGAACAGATAAGAAGCTTGAAAAAGAAGCAGTGGATTTCCTTACCCGGAAACGTGTGGATGGAATTATCAATATGCCGGTAGATATGACTGGAGCCCATCTGAATGAATTTCAGAAAACAGGTAAACCCATTGTGCTTATCGACCGTATGATCCAGGGAATATCCTGCGACTGTGTGCTGGTGGATAATGTAAATGCAGCTGAGAAGGCTGTTGGCATGCTGGTAGAAGAACAGCATCAGAAGATTGGTCTGATCGGTGGACCGGATGAGGTATTCACTGCCAGACAGCGTATGTTAGGATATATGAAAGCACTTAAGGCTCATGGAATTGCGGTTGATGAAAAGCTGATCTGTCATGGTGATTACACGATCCAGGGAGGGGTTCAGGCAGTAGAAGAGCTGGTGAAAGAGAATCCGGATATGACAGCTGTTTTTGTGACGAACTATGAGATGACTATGGGGGCAGTGATCGGGCTTAACGAGATGGGGGTATCCATGCCAGAGGAGATTTCCCTGGTGGGATTTGACAATCTGCCTTTTGCCCGTGCATGCAGACCTGCACTTACCATTGTTTCACAGCCCACAGAGAAAATTGCAAGGGAAACAGCACAGATCATGCTGGAACGGCTTGAAGGAAGAGATGAGCTTCCTGACCATATTGTACGGAAACTTCAGACTGATATTTTTATGGGGAAATCCATAAGGAGACAAGGATGAGCAAAGACTATTTATTAGGAATTGATATTGGAACCAGCGCGTGCAAGGTTGCCATATTTAACAAGAACGGAAAGGTGATGGCTTCCGCCAATGGGGATTACCCTGTTTATTATCCTCATGAGGGATGGGCGCAGCAGAAGCCGGATGAATGGTGGCATGCGGTTTGCGGCGCTATTTGCGAATGCCTGGAGACAGGTAATATTTCAGGAGAGCAGATTGCCGGAGTACCTGTGGTGGCGGATGGGGAAACGGTGGTGGGCTATGCCTGCCGGGAATGGGTGGACGAGGTCTTTATTGATCTGCCCGAGGAGATGGAAACACCACAGGAGCTGGTAGAGCAGTTTACTCAGATGGGAGCGGTGGTACATATCCGCCTGCTGCAGGCAGGCGGGCTGTCAGGGAGAAAACAGCTTGTGGAGCGGCTGGGAAATTACACTGTGCTCACCACCAGCATTAATTATGCCAGCGACAGACAGATGCTTTTAAAACGCCTGCTGGATATCCTGGGAGGCCTGGCGGGGTCTTTTGCCACCATTATCTTAAGCCTGATTTTGGCCCCCATTATTCTGATACAGTCCCCTGGCCCTTTATTTTTCGTACAGGAAAGAGTGGGAAAGAATGGAAAACGCTTTAAAATGTATAAATTCCGCAGTATGTACGTGGATGCGGAGGAACGCAAAAAAGAGCTTCTTTCCCAGAACAGGATAAAGGATGGCTATATGTTTAAGCTGGACTGGGACCCCAGGATTATCGGCAGCAAAAAGCTTGCGGACGGCACCACCAAAAAGGGAGTGGGCAACTTTATCCGGGATTGGAGCCTGGACGAGTTTCCACAGTTTTTCAATGTGCTGAAGGGGGACATGAGCCTGGTGGGAACCAGGCCGCCCACGGTGGAGGAATGGGAGAGGTATGAGCTGCACCACAGGGCGCGGCTGTCTGCAAAGCCTGGCATCACGGGACTCTGGCAGGTCAGCGGACGCAGCAACATCACGGATTTTGAGGAGGTGGTGAAGCTGGATGTGGAGTATATCAGCCGGTGGAGCA
>NZ_CEWDFQ010000366.1:0-2936 GCF_982438285.1 Acetatifactor sp.
CGGTAGTTCCGGCCGCAATATTTTCGGGAGTTACACCGATTTTTTCCTGAGAGCCCACTCCCAGCTTCATGGTGTATTTGCTGCCCGCATCGGACACCCTGCCCGCTTCCTCATCCCAGTAATATTCTACCTTCGTAACGCTGGCCATGTAGGAGTTATTCCAGAAGGTAGAGGCGTCTCCATCTGTTCCCACCGAATCTGCCGCCATCAGGCCAAAGCCCTCCTGGCCGTTGGAATAGGTCCACTGATCCACTACCACGTCTGCCGATAAGGTAAAGTTTTCTGTCTCAGGATCAATCACGGTATAGTAAAATGCCAGTCCGTCGGTAGATGCAGGAACCAGCTTCCCTTTGCCGTTCATGCTGTAAACACAGAGATCATTTCCCTCTATGGAGCCGCTGTAACCGTTATTTCCCTTTTCCTGAGCGTCAACGCCAGAACCAAAGGCCGCATAGGTCCATGTTTTCACTGCTTCTGCAGTCACGGTCTGTCTGATAAGGGCCCGTGGGGATACATCGCTTCCCCTGACAGCCTCCACGCCAAACTCATATTCCTGTCCAACCGTAAGATTGCTGATGCGGCTGAAGGAAACAGTCACTGTCTCCTTTAGCACGCCGTCTACATACACACGATAGCTTTCCGCCTCCGGAACTTCTTTCCAGCTGAATTTCACGGTTCCCTGTCCCAGATTTTCCACGTTGATAATCTCAGGCTCCTGCATGGGAAGCACAAAAGCAACACCTTGTGTCACATTGCTTTCCTTGTCCGTCTCCCCGCTTCTCTTTAAAAATGCTTTAAAGGTATATATCCCGCTTGCCGACGGCTTAAAGGTAACCGTTCCCTCAGAAGCGGCAGCCCCATAGGAAACCGTATCCATCACTTCTCCATTGAAAAGCATCTGCACTTCCAGAGAGTCTGCATAAATGCCTCCGATCTGCGCGATAAAGGGTACCGTTATGGTTCCCTCCCCTGCGTCCACTACAGGCGTTCCCAGCACCGGCGCCGCAATTTTGCTCCAATCCTCCGGTTCCCTGTAATCCACTGTAATGCCGTACATGGGAATCTTAGTGCCATCCCCGTAGAAATAATAAGTGCCTCCCGCCTGTACCTGATAGCTCATCAGCTTAAATTCAGAGGAGCCTCCCGTATTGGCATAAGACTGTACCTCACCAGTTTTGGACTCCACCAGATATACGGTCTTTCCCGCATTGATTTTCACTGCCACCCGCAGGGTTCCATCCTTTTGTGCCGTAAGAAGCAGCACAGAACCGCTGTCGGGCACCGTTCCCTTGGCGCTGCTGCCGTTTGTCTTTGGATTATTTCCTCCCGCCACATAGCCAAGATAAAGGCTGCCCCCAATCTTTTGATCGTCTGCCTTATAGATCATATCCTCCAGAACGGAAATGCCCCCTTCATAGGCAGTTCCTGCCTTCAGCCCCTGTGAAAGATCAATCTCATGATAATTTTCATCCTTTTTGGAAATCTTTACCGCAATGCTGTCCAAAGCCTCCGTCACCTGCACAAGCTTCGATCCATTTACAGAAGCCTCCACATCCGCTGTGGTGCAGGAAAGCTGATAGATGGCATCCAGATTCAGCTTCACAGAAGTTCCGTTCTGCAGCGTATGTACCTCCGAAGCATCCATGCTGTTTTCCAGCTTAACCGTTTCGCTGCCCAAAAGCCCCTCCGGATCCTCCACTGTTACAGCCACTTCTTTTTTGGTTTTCACCAATGTAATTTCCAGCTCAGTCATACCCTCCCAGGCAGTAAATTCCGTTTTGCCATCCACCTGGGCCTGCGTATCCCCCATATCCGTGGAAACCTCATAGGCCTGTCCTATAATCAGCTCCACCTGGTTTCCTTCCGTCAAGACGTCCTGGTTTCCCGCACCCTTTTTGTCCAGCATAAGGCTTGCGCCCTGAGCCAGAGAAAGGCCTTCCGCAAGCTTCACCACAGGTTTTACCACCGCCGAGGATACAATAATCTCCGTGCTGATGTTCTCAGCCCCTGTCTGGATAGAATCCTTCCCCTCCGAAAGGGCCCGGATTTTCTCATTAGGCGTGGTAAAGCTTATGTTATATTTCGTGCCCGGATTCAAAGATACTGTATTGTCCCCTTTCTCCAGCGTGATCGCCTGTCCATTCTCCGGCACCAGCTGTACCCGGTTGGTATCTCCCAGCAGATTAGCGCTGTCCGAAACCCGGATACTCCCCGTAAGGGTTGTTCCAGGAGGAAGCACAGGGCTGTCTGTAATGGAGATCGTGTAAATCCGAGCCCCTCTGTTATATTCTGATTCCGGTGATACCATCCGGTAGGTGCCCGCCGAAAGGGTATAGGCCACCTCCTGAGCACTGGTCCCCGTAATATCCGTATAGGTTTTACCGCTTTTGTCCGCCACCAGCTCACCTGCAGCGTTCAAAATCCCCACCCGGGAAGTATTGCTGCTGCCGGTGCTGCTGGTGGTAAAGGACACTGCCGCCTGTCCCGATACGGTAAAGGAAAATCCACTGCCTGCAGATTTTCCAACCTCCACAGATTTCACTTTTCCCTTGTCGGTCCGTTTTGTCAATTCTCCAAAGGTGGTGATATAGCCTGATGCAAAGGCGGTTCCCGCCGCAATTGTCTCCTTATCCGCAGCAGCCGTCAGCTCTGCCGCATTAAATTCATAAGTGCCGCCGCTTTGGCCTCCCCCATTCCCATCCGATACCGTCATGGACACAGCGTCACCTGATGAAACCGTCTGGGCCTGTACAAGAGGTGTGGGCATCACCCCCGCTGCCGATAACGCCATGACAGCCGCCAGCAGCCATGCCGTGATTCGCTTCCCCCTTCTCCCTCGTCTTACCTTTTTCAACTCATTACCTCCTTTATACCTTCTCTCACAAGCTTTTATGTAAATGCTTACATAACAAGAATAAAGTAATACTACCATTCTT
>NZ_CEWDFQ010000367.1:0-2917 GCF_982438285.1 Acetatifactor sp.
CGGTTTCGGTAAAATACATCATTCATGGTTCCTTTCATAAAAAAAGCCCTCGCTTCATCAACAAAGCAAGGGTGCCACTTCAGTTACAGATTCAGTTGTGGGCCATCCTCCGGTTCAAAGGTAGGGGGGATTTTTCTCAATCTCCGGATAGCCAAACGACAGCTTTTCCGCCAGCTCATCCAGTGCTTTCGACTGTTCAAAGTTGAGAGAGCCGCAGTGATTTCTGGCGTAGTCCACACAGCGATAGAGATTTTCTGCTTCTTCCGGCTGGAACAGGCGTTGTTCCTGGATCAGCCCCGAACGCCGGACGAAAGATTCTTTTGCATATGCATAATTGGGAGAATAATCGCCGCTGGATACATAGCCGCGCTCTTTATCCTGATCCCATGTGGCAAACATGAAACCATGGTTTTCACTGTAGGTTCCGGCCAGGACGATATTCCCATACTCAGCCAGTTTCCGGTAATCATGGACGCCATCCGCATCCATCTGCGGGGCTGCTTCATAGAGGCCCACATACTCACGGATAGCTCTGGCCTCTTGCTGGATCTGATCATAGAGTTCCATCTGGCTCAGTGCTTCAAACTGATCCTCATAAAACCGCAAAAAGCCCTCGGTGGTCTGACGACAGAATGGAGCATCTCCGTGAAAAATGTGGAGCAGACCATCCTGATAGCCATAATATCCGGTACACTCTAATTGAGGGAGGCGGCGGAGCAATTCTGCCTGATAGATTGTCATAGGCTGTATTCACCTCACATTCCCATGGCGAAACCTACATGTTCATCTTCCGATTCATCCTCATCCATGTTTTCATCCTCGTATTCGTCCTCCAGGGCTTCTTCGGTTTCTTCCTCACCCTCATCCTCCAGGGCATCCACTAACATATCTTCATCGTCCTGATCCTCTGGCTCGCCGGTTTCCTCTAGTGGAGACATCTCATCATCCAGTTCTTCGGCATCAGGGCCTTCCTCAGATGTCTCCGGTTCTTCCTGATCGGAGATAGACGGTTCCGCTTCATCCATTTCCTCCGCAGAAGAAGCAGTTTCCGTATCTTCCATTAACTCCTGATCAGCGTCCAACTGCTCAGTATCCTCCAGTTCCTCCGTATCCTCGAAGTCATCCTGGGCCTCGCCGGTTTCCTGACTCTCAGCCAGATCCCGATCCAGTTCCTGCTCAATCAGACCAATGACAAAATCTTTCTGTGTCATGTTATGGCGGTGCAGATAGTCTTTGACGCGCTGAAAAAAACTATCCGGCACTTGAAACGCCAGTGTCCTCATTTCCTCCATGTTTTTCCCTTCCTTTTCATTGATTTTAGGGTGCAGCTCATCCTGCAAAGCCATCGTGACAAACTCCGTCATCGTCATCCCGTGGTCTTGCAGATACTGTGTAATCTCGGCATGCAAAGCCGCATCGACTTTGACCGTAATGCCTTTCTTCCCGTCAGCAGCCACTGTGTTCACCTCTTTCCATGAATTTCTGAATCGCCCTTGTTACAATTTCCTCTACAGGCACTTCCTCAATGGCAGCCTGGATCAAAAGCGGCTCCACCAGCGCCTCCGGAATCTCAATTTCAATTTCCAAATGATTTACCTCCTACATTCCCATGACGGGGCCTTGATCCTCAGTCATGCCGGATTCCTGTTCCTCTGCCAGTTCTTCCTCTGTCAGCTTGCGGAACGAGTCCTCGCCAGGTACAACGCCGAGAGATCTTCCATTGTCAAACGAGCAGTGAAGTGTTCCGATATCATCCACTACTTTGACAGTACCTCTTGTCTGATCCTCGACAGGATTCGGATCTCTGCCCATGCTCAGTAACATGATCCGGGTACCGGGAGGATACTCTGCCTGGTACCGTTTGGCCTGCTGGTGCAGGCGTTCCCATTCATTCATCGCATTCATCTCCATTCCTAAATCACTATTTTCTGAATCCATACACTCCGTGTCATCCCAATTATCTTTACGAAGGGCAAAGTTCTCCACAAGCTGTCTGGGCGTTAAAGGAATATTCGCAGGCTGATTTGTGCGCTCAAACCCATCTTCGCTGATTTCAAACCAGCAATGATCGACCTCGGTATCATACTCATCGAATCTCCTTTCCGGCATCCCGACCTGTCTTGGGATAAAATATTCCCCCATGTCACAGCAATCAAGAATGCTTTGGATTTGCTCCTTGGATAATTCCCCCTGGATAACGCACTCATTATGAACCTTATAGTTACCTGCATCCCGATATAGATAGCAGATCTTGGTGTTCATGGATATGACCTCCTTTCCTTATAGCTTGTAGGATAGGGGGATTTTTCCCATAAAAAAAGCGACCACTCTCATGGTCGTTCCTACCTTACTCTATACACACTTTTTCTTTCTGTTGTGTTTCCTGTACCTATTCGCCCTCCTTCCTCCACGCAATACACCGCTATACACAGATATAACCCTGCTCCATTTTAGGATAGCCGATATAGACCGTGCCGTACTCGTCCCAGTTCTCCGGCGTGGAAATGGTCAGCTCCACCTGGCGGAGGCTCTCGTCCGCATATTCGCGGCTGACGCGGCTGCTCTCGTTGGTCCAGTTCAGGTCCTCGTCGGTATAGGGCTGCACGGGTTCCAGCTTCAGCACGTCCGCGCCCGTCGCCGCGGCGATGTAGTTTGCCGCCGTCTCGGTGTTGCCCGTGGCCGAGAAATAGACCACCAGCACCTTGTCGCCGGCCGCCGGCGCCTGCGTGGGGACGCTTTCCGCCAGCGCGGACGCGCCGCCGAGCGCCAGCATCAGGGTCATCATCATGGCAAGCGCCTTCTTCATCGTTTTCATGGTTTTCTCCTTTCACATTCGGTTCATGTTCTCCAAACAGCCAGCCCATGACATCTTCCGCATGGGCAAACGCCTGTGCGCCCGCGTGCCGGTCCCGAAACC
>NZ_CEWDFQ010000368.1:0-2904 GCF_982438285.1 Acetatifactor sp.
GAAGAGGAGGTAACAGTGGAGCCCTTTTCCAGTTTGTGGCTTGAAACCATGGATTTTTCGGACACGGATTACAGAAGCAATCATCTCTGCTATTATTTCTCTCAGGAGGGCAGAATTGTAAGCAGCGGGACGGTGCTGTTTACGGCTCCCAAGCATTACCGCTTTGCGGATCCGGCCCTTACCCTTAAAAGAAGGGGAAGCCAGATTACGGTGACCGCAAAGGCCTTTGCAAAATCCGTGGAAATTTACGGGGAGGATGGCTATGTGAGGCTGTCGGATAATTATTTTGACATGGAGGCTGGGCAAAGGACCGTGGAGCTTTTGGAGGGAAGCTGTGAAAAGCTGGCGGTGCGGTCTGTCTTTGACATTCGGTAAAAATTTTTTACACGCGAATTTGATATTTGCAATCTTACTCTTGTGAGATTTTGCCTTTTCGCGACAAGTCACTTAGAAATGAGGGATTAAAATGGATATTTATGAAAAGCTGAAGGAAATGGGGCTTACGCTCCCAGGAAGGCCTGCAAAGGGAGGGATCTATCAGCCCGTTGTGCAGGCGGGAAATCTGCTGTATGTTTCGGGACAGGGAGCAACCAGGGACGGCGCAGCAGTGGTGACCGGCTATGTGGGCGGCGATGTGACAGTGGAAGAGGGACGGGAGGCGGCCAGGCTGTGCGCCTTAAACGCCTTAAGCTGTCTGGAGGAATATACGGGAGATTTAAGAAGGGTCAGACGGCTGATAAAGACATTGGGCTTTGTACAAAGCGCTCCCGGATTTCACGGACAGCCCGGTGTGATCGACGCAGCCTCTGAGCTTTTACGCCAGCTTTTCGGAGAGGAAAGAGGCGTGGGAGCCAGATCTGCGGTATCCTGCAATGAGCTTCCCGGCAGCACCAGCGTGGAAATTGAGTTTATTTTTGAGCTGGAAGCATAATCGAGAAAAGAAAAGAGAAAAGGTCTTGGAAAAAGTCATCCGTGGTGAGATAATATGTATAAAAGCATAGGATAATCTGGAGGTAGAAAATGAAAATAGGAGCTTTGGAAGCAGGAGGCACAAAGATGGTATGCGCCGTGGGAAATGAGGATGGAGAAATCCTGAATAAAATCACCATTCCCACCGAAACACCCCGGGAGACGATGCCGAAAATGCTTGATTTTTTTGAGAAGGAGCAGGTGGAGGCTTTGGGGATTGGCTGCTTTGGCCCTATCAATCCAGTAAAGGGGACGCCTCATTACGGATATATCACATCCACTCCAAAGCTTCCCTGGCAAAACTATGATATTGTGGGAGCCTTTGCCAAAAGACTGCACTGTCCCGTAGGCTTTGACACGGATGTGAATGCGGCGGCCCTTGGAGAAGCTTCCTATGGAATTACCAAAGGATTAAGAAACAGTATTTATATTACTATAGGCACCGGCGTAGGTGTGGGCGTTTTTTCGGAGGGAAGGCTTTTGCACGGTATGATGCACCCGGAGGGCGGGCACATTCTGGTGAAAAGACATCCGGACGACCCCTATGAGGGCGCCTGTCCCTTTCACAAGGACTGCTTTGAAGGGCTTGCGGCGGGGCCGTCCCTGGAAAAGCGCTGGGGAGTAAAGGGAGCACAGCTTTCAGACTGCAGGGAGGTATGGGAGATCGAAAGCTATTACATAGCCCAGGCCTGTATGGACTACTGCGTGATCCTGTCGCCGGAGCGCATTGTGCTGGGAGGGGGCGTGATGAAGCAGCCCGCTCTGCTGCCTCTGGTGCGGGAAAAATTCGCAGAGATGATGGCGGGATACATTCAGACCCCGCAGGTACAGGATGTGGAAAATTACATCGTTGGGCCCTCCCTGAATGATGAACAGGGAGTGAAGGGCTGCATCCGCCTGGCTCTGGAGGCCGTGCAGAGCCCTTGACAGACAGTGTCTGTTCGTTTATAATAGCGCTTGAAAAATTTTGAGTGGATTTTTCTAGATGATGTCATCACCTTTTCGCCACACAGTTATCTTTTTGATAGTTGTGTGGCTTTTTTTGCGGCTGTACGGCATCAGGAGAAAATTCTGCGGGCAGAATATAATTTTAAGGAGTTTTACAGGAGCGATTATGAACGAGAATTTTATGAAAGAGAGGCCGGTTCTGCCATTGATTTTGTCCATGGCGCTTCCAATGGTATTGTCTATGCTGGTAAATTCTCTCTACAACATTGTGGACAGCTTTTTTGTTGCGCAGATAAGCGAGGACGCCATGACGGCATTGTCGCTGGTTTATCCCATCCAGAATTTTATCAATGCGGTTGGGATTGGCTTTGGCGTTGGTATCAACGCAGTGATTGCCTTTTATCTTGGGGCGGGGGATCCCTCCAGGGCAGACCGGGCGGCCACACAGGGGCTTTTGCTTGCTGTGGTTCACAGCATTGTTATGACCGTCGGATCTATCGCGGTTATGCCTGTCTTTTTGAGAATGTTCACCTCGTCAAAGACGGTGATTGACCTTGGCTTTAGATATTCTGCCGTAGCATTTTTGTTTACAATCATTATTGTAGTGGGAGTGACCTTTGAGAAAATTTTTCAGGCGGTAGGAAGCATGAAGGTGACGATGGTCAGCCTCATGTGCGGATGTGTTGCCAATATTATTTTAGACCCTGTGCTGATCTTTGGGCTGGGGCCGTTTCCGGAAATGGGGATGGAGGGCGCCGCGCTGGCCACAGGGATCGGGCAGTCGCTTACATTGGTGATCTATCTGGTGGTCTATTTGGTGCGCCCGATCCGTGTCCGCATCCGCAGACAGTATTTTGCCCTTGACAGGAAAATGGTTTTAAAATTATATTCCATCGGTATCCCGGCATCCTTGAATCTTGCGCTGCCCTCTGTTTTGATTTCTTCCCTAAATGCAATTCTCTCGTCCTACTCAGAGGTGTATATTCT
>NZ_CEWDFQ010000369.1:0-2891 GCF_982438285.1 Acetatifactor sp.
CTTCTGGAGCCTGCTCCAAATATGCAGTCTGACTGATTATATTTAAAGTATTAAACAAGAAATGCGGGTTGATACGGCTCTGCAGTAAATGATATTGTGTAGCCTGCAAAGTGGAATTAACCCTGAGATTTTCCAGTTTCGATTCTTGCAGCTGCTGGCGGATACGATTACTCTCTGCCTGCTGTTCCATATGTTCATGGATCATATCCAGCATATGGTTTAAAGTGCTGGAAAGAATGCTTATCTCCCAAGGGCCGTTTACTTTCATGCGAGCCTGAGTAATTCCCTGGGGGGTAAAGGCATTGCTTGAAAATTCGGTAACCTGTATAAGTGCTTTGGAAAAACGGTTTGTGTCTTGGAAAATGGTAAAGCAAATACATATAACAACAGCACTGAATAGCAGCAGACAGATATTAAATAAAAAACTGATACGGTTCATACGAGTTTCCATGGCATTGACTGCCTCCAGCTGCTCCTGATAGATAGTTTCAAAAAGGGAGTTAATATATGAAGTTAATTCTATCACTTCTCCGTAACTTGTTTCTATAGTGGGATAAGTATCCACGGCGGAAATTCCCATATCCGCATAGTTATGCAACAGCTCTAATAAATCCCTCGCTTCTGAAAGATAAGTTTCTATTGTATAGAACAGATCAAGAAGATTACGGTTATATGTTTTTCCCATAGTATTCTGTATTAAAAGCGCCTGAGCACCTACATCTGACAGTTCCTGATAACAGCTTTCCCGACTGGATTCAACAAGATAGGAGTGATATTCGGTCAGACTGGAAGTGGCATTTTCAACGCGGGTAAAAAGTTCGTTGAGTGCGGTCAAATCAGTGAGATGCTGTTCGTAGCGTGTTTTTACATAAGTGTGGTAAATCAGAGAAAAGAAAAGCAGGAAGGCCATCAAAACAATAATCAGGATATTTCCAAAGTGATAACGGTAAACTATGGAATCTTTCGGTATCGCTGAAATTGTTTTTCTAAAAGGATGCTTCATGGTGTGGAATTAACCTCCTGCTTCAGAGCTTCCTGGGTAAAAATGGTTGTATTTGTATAATACTGCCATTGTTCCAGTTTTCCTGTTTTAAGATATTGGACCAGATATTCTACTGCAAGCTGTCCCATTGACTGAGTATCCTGTTGGATCAGACAGTCAAAAATACCGTTCTGCACACCAGCCAGCGTTTCATCAGAACGGTCAAAAACCAGAATGTTCGGGATGCTGTCATTCTTCTGGGTCAGAACACGGCCAAGAGACTGTCCTCCAGTGCCTTCTACACAAACAAGTGTATCGATCTGAGGATATTCCCTTATAATAGAGTCATAAATTGAAAGAACCTGTTGTGGATCAAAATTATCATAGGCAATCAATTCAAGTGACAGCTGAGGATACTCTTTCAGGACCTCTTCTATTCCGGAAATACGCTGATTTAGATTTGTGTAGTTTTCCTGTGCGGAAATGATCGCTACATTGCCGCGGGCATTTGTGAGCGAAACAATCTGCTCGCCGACCAAACGGCCTGCGGAGAGGTTATCTGTACCCACATATAGGTGTTGAGGAAAATTTTCAATATCAGTATCCACGAAAACAATTAAAATGCCATTATTATATGCTTTTTCCAGTGCGGCAAGATAATCCTCATCCTGAATGCCCTGTACAATAATAGCGTCTGCCTGAGAAGCGGCTGCCTGCCGGATTAAAGTCGTCATCTGCGGAATATTGTAATTCAACTGAGGAACCTGAACCTTGACGTCAGCTCCTGATTCTTTGCCGGCCTCAACCATGGCATTTCCAATCAGAGTCCAGTAATAGGTGTCATTATGAGGGATAATAGCCGTTACACGATAGGGAAAATCTTCTTCAGAAGAGGGAAGACTGCTGCAGCTGATCAGGAAAATGCAGAGCAGCGCACATATAAAAATGAATTTTGTTAATTTAATCAGTGATCTCATTGGCTGTAATGTCTAATAATGATAGGAACGAAAACAACGATTAAAGTGGCTGTTAAAATTATAGCATAATCCCTGTTCTATTGGCAATATATACACGTTATGAGCAGTGAAATGTCAGCATAAAACCATAGGTTAATGCTCCATAACGAATAGAAACTGACAAACATGGGAAGAACCAAAATCGTGTAAGGGGGAAATCAGATACGATTTTTATCTCCCCATTCGCACATTCCATCCAGTATGGGAATCAGCGATTTTCCCCGTTCTGTGAGGCTGTACTCTACCTTGGGAGGAATCTGGGGGTATTCCTCCCGATGGACCAGCTGGTCGGCCTCCAGCTCCTTTAAGGTAGAGCTGAGAGTCTTATAGGAAATCTCCCCGATATATTTTTTCATCTCATTGAACCGCACTACGCCAAATTCCATTAAAGTATAGAGAATGGTCATCTTATATTTTCCGTTAATCAGTGACAAGGTGTAGCTAAAGCCTGTGCTGCTGAGGCGTTCGTTGGAGATACATCTTTTACTCATTTGACACTTTCCTATGCGTAAGTATTGAACAAATCGGTAAGTATCGCACTTTAATGTGCGTACTTGTTTTTAATAGTATTCTTGCTATGATTATAATATCAGCAGTAAAAGAAGTCAATTTGAAAGGAGTAGCTTATGAGTAAAAAAGTTGTTGTAATCACGGGAAGTCCCAGAAAAGGCGGAAACAGCTTTGCCATGACAGAGGCTTTTATCAAGGCAGCGGAGGAGAAGGGGTACAGCGTAACCAGATTTGACGCAGCTATGCACAACGTAGGGGGATGCCATGCCTGCGAGACCTGCTTTAAGACTGGAAAAGCTTGTTCCTTTGACGATGATTTCAACATCATCGCTCCGGCAATTTTGGAAGCCGATGCGGTGGTATTTACCATGCCGGTGTATTGG
>NZ_CEWDFQ010000370.1:0-2885 GCF_982438285.1 Acetatifactor sp.
TACAGAGCACTCCCGTTTTTTCCAAAAGCTCCATGACAAATTTTACATCATCCGAAAAGCCCTGAGGTATCCTGGCCCAGGCAAACATAGTTCCCTGGCTTCTCTCAAAGGGCCATCCCAATTTTGTAAAGCCGTCGCAGAGAGCGTTTCTGCGCCGTTCATATTCCCTGCACTGCTCCTTAACCATATGATCCGGTCCCGTCAGGGCCGCAATGGCTCCGTACTGCACCGGCAGAAAGGTTCCATAGTCAATCTGGGACCGGAGCTTTTTGAAATTCTGCACCACTGTCCGGTTTCCCACAAGGAAAGCCATTCTGGCCCCTGTATAGTTGAAGGACTTAGACAGAGAATAAAACTCTGCAGCCACTTCCTTTGCCCCAGGAAACCATAAAATAGATTTCCCCTCTCTGCCGTCAAATATGATATCTGAATACGCATTGTCGTGGAGCAGGAAAATCTCATTTTCCGCCGCCCAGGGTATCAGTCTCTCATAAAAGGAATCCGGCGCAGCCTTGCCCACAGGATTCAAAGGGTAGGACACGATCATAAATTTAGCTCTGTGGCCATACCTTTTTCCCAAATCCTCTAAATCCGGCAGGTAATCCTTCTCCCTTGTGAGCCGGTATTTTTCAATTTTTGCACCTGCAAGCGCCGGGCCTATGGCAAAAATAGGATAACCCGGGTCCGGCACAAGCACAATATCTCCCGGATCCGCAAGGGTAAACCCGATGTGGGCGATGCCCTCCTGGGAGCCGTACACACTCATGATTTCCTCCGGTGAAAGCGTCACGCCATATCTGCTTTGATACCGGTCAATCACCGCCCGGGTAAGCTCTGGCAGATCCGAAAGCGCATACTTATAATTTTCCGGAATGGCCGCCGCTTTTGCCACCGCATCCATAACGTGCTCCGGAGGCTGAAAGTCCGGAGTGCCCACGCTGAAATTGTAAACCTTTCTTCCTGAGGCCGCATATACCTTCTTCTTTTCGTCCAGCACCTGAAAAATTCCCGCTTCAAAGGCCTCCATTCTCTGGGCAGGATGAATCTCCATGTCAAATTCCTTCTTTCCCTCTTATTCTTTCCCCTGATGGGGTTCTCCATTCAAAATAGCCAAAAGCCAGGCTCTGTATTTTTCCTTTACTGCTTCTGGTCCCACTATTCTGGCTTCTTGGCCGATCCCCGCAAGCCAGCCGAAAAACTGCCCGCTGACTGCCACCCGGACACGGATATGAAACTGTCCATCCTCCAAAGGGCGGATGGATGATTCCCTGCCGAAGCGGTCCAGCACCACACCGGCCAGCCGATTGGGAAACGCAAGAGTCACGCTCTCCTCCTGTCCGGCAAACATGCCGAAGGTCTGGTTCACGTAAGAGGCAAGGTCCATATCCGCAAATTGACGGATGCCATCCCGTTTTGCGTCCAGCACCTCCACCTTCCCCATTTTATCCACTCGGTAGTGCTTCATAATCTTGTCTTCGTCGTCAAAGGCAGCCAGATAATAATTTTCCTCACGCCAGATCAACGCCCAGGGACTTACCTGCTTGTCCCCGTTTTTTCTCGGCACCAGCTCCTTTTGCAGATTCCAGTCCAGATAGGTAAAGGAAATCTTTTTATTCTCCTGAATGGCGCGGTGGATATTGTCCACATTATAATAAATGCTTTCATTCTCCGTTTTCACCCGTCCTGCCACATAAACCTGCCGCTGCAGCTTGCCCGCGTCATATTTTCCGGCCATGCGCTCCAGCTTCCCGATCAGCTCCCTGGACTTCTTTGTTGTGATAAACCGAGAGGACTGCACTGCGTCAACCAAAAGCTTTAATTCCGCCAGCTCAAATTCACGCTCCGCCAGGTAATAGCCTCCGCCCTGTCGGCTGTGAACCTGAATGATATCATATCCAAAATCACACAGCTTGGAGATATCGTCGTAAATGCTCTTGCGCTCCGAGTGGATTCCCTGAGCCTCCAGCCTCTCTATCAGCTCTGAGGTGCTCATAGGATGCTCCTCATCCGTATTTTCCGCAAGAAACTTCATTATGTACAAAAGCTTCAGCTTTTGTCCCGATGATTTTGCCATTTTACTCTCCATTCCGAAGCGCAGCGTAGGAATCGCGCAATAGAATATCATAAATCTGATGCAGATCGCTTATTTCATAGTCCGGTAAAAGCTCAGAGGTATTTAAGGTTCCCTCCGGGCGGTACCAGCAGGTGGCTATCCCCGCCAGAAAGCCGCCCTTGATATCGCTGGAAAGAGAATCTCCCACAATCAGGATTTTCTTCTTATCCTTTTCCTGCACATGGGAAAGGCAGTAGTCAAAAAATGCCTTCTGAGGCTTTGGCGCTCCTATATTTTCAGAGATAAAGAGCCCATCCATGGTATCTCTTAAGCCTGACAGCTTAAGCTTATTTTCCTGGGTGGAAGCCACGCCGTTTGTAACCACATACTGTTTCACCTTTCCTTGAAGAAATCTGCAGATGTCAATGGAGTCATCAATGCAGCAGTAGACGCTGCCAAGAGCCTCCTGGTACTCCCTGCGGAAGGCCTCCACATCCACACCAGTAATATGGTACTCCTCAAACAGGGCGAGAAACCGGCCGGGAAGCAGCTCCTTCTTTGTGATCTCTCCCAGCTCAAGCCGCTTCCAAAAGCTGTCGTTGATCTGCGCGTACCGCTCTATCATTTCCTCGGTAATCTCTCTGCCGATGGAATGAAAGCATTTTGTAATGGCATATCTCTGGGAATAGGAAAAATCAAGCAGCGTTCCATCCACATCCCAAAGCACAGTGGTAAACTTCATTTCAGTGGTTCTCCTTCGCGTCTTTTTTCTTTCGCAGAAAGATGCCCAGGGCAATCCCCACAGCTCCCACCGCCGCAATCACTGCAAGTA